>CAYWZD010000027.1:0-19397 GCA_964462755.1 uncultured Victivallales bacterium
TGGGATGTATGGCCATGAAAAGCTCCTTTCCGAAAAAATGATTCAATGGATTAATTTACCACACATTTCCCGCCAGTCAACCGCAAAGAGAAAGAATCCCCCTAAAATGAACGGCTCCACGAAAAGAAATGGACAGAGGAGGAACAAGAATATTGAAACCTTCCGCAACCTTGCTTGTTCCGTGTCTAAATCAGATGGGTGGCGGAATGCTGTTTCGGCGTTTTTCCGAAATGTTTTTTGAAGACGGATGAAAAATACTGGGGAGAAGAATAATCCAGCCGCGCGGCGATTTCCTTCACGGAAAGACTGTTTTCGGATAGAAGTTCCGCCGCATGTTCCAACTTGAGTTTGCGGATATAATGAACCGGAGGCATTCCGAGATGCTCATTGAAAAGCCGGTAAAGCGACATCTGACTCATGCCTGTGACCCGGCACAATTCACCGTTGTCTACATTCCGCTCGATATTCCGGAAAATATATTCGATTGCAAGCCGGAGCGCCTCGGGGCGTTTCTCCGAATTCGCCGCATGCCGGGATGCGAGTTCCAGCAGCATGGAATAGATGACGGAGGATGTTTGAAAGAGGCTTTCGCAGGTGTTTTCGTGTACCAGCCGAAGCATGGTTTCGTACAGTCCCATGAATTTCTCCGTGGCGCCGGAACGGAAAACATCGACTTCCTGGATGCCGAGGACTTCAATGAGATGCCTGATGCTGATGCCGCCAAAAATAACGACACTTTTTTGCGCTTTCGGAGAAAGACACTCCATTTCACGTTTCGTGAACGGCTCCAGAAGAATGACATCCCCCGCCTTCAGTTCGTAACGCCGTCCGCTCTGGTTAAAAGAAAAAATCCCGTCCTGAATGAATTCAATGGAGGCTGTAACCGAGTTTTCCTGCCGTCTTTTGACGCCCCGGCACCATTGTGTCGCGCCGATTGTGAACAGAGCCAGCGGAAAGGAAACTTCCGAATAAGTCAGGAAGAGATTTTTGAAAAATGTATTCCGCGGATAATCTCCAGCGTTCCATTGTTCAAACGTTCCTTCGGGAGAGGAAGACATGTAATGTGTCCGCCGCATATTCGATTTCCGAGCCCTTTTTATATGTTTTTGGTAAAATATCATACTTTTTCGCGTTGTGCAAGGTTTGTTTTCAGAAAACATGAACCTATATTCATTCTTCAAGGAAAGCAAATAGATACATCGGCCTTCGAATGTATCTGAAATGAATTGGATAATGCGGCCGATGAAAGAAAATCATACCGTCTTACGGCAGCCGAGGAAAGCTTCGATGATGGAAAAAACAGTTCTC
Organism: uncultured Victivallales bacterium; assembly: GCA_964462755.1. Taxonomy (GTDB): domain Bacteria; phylum Verrucomicrobiota; class Lentisphaeria; order Victivallales; family UBA1829; genus SIG94. The sequence goes on from CAYWZD010000027.1 coordinate 1,309, forward strand.
CTGGCTGACAGCGTCCTCCGGCTTCAGCTGACTCCGCCGGAAATGGAAACATGGCGTTCCGGAAAAAACCTGCCGCAGACAGCGGGAAAGATTGCGGGGGAGGAGGGGCGTTGTGAAACCTTGTGCTGGGATTCAGGCTGTCTTGCCTTGCATCAGGAATTTCTTTACTGCAATGAAAAGATGTTTTTTCTGCGACAGACCCTTTTCAACACCGGTTCTGCGTCCTGCGTCATTCCGGAACTCAAACCGCTTTTGATTTCAACCCTCGATTTTGGAGGAGTGCCCGAAGCGCAATGGCGGATTCTCTGCCAGAAACGAATGAAATTTGAATCGCCGACGGCGAAGAATTTCATGGATATCGCGGATTATGTCGACATCGCCACCGGAAGAAAAATTGCCTCCTTTACGGAATACGCCGACAGTTTCATGGTTTTATGGAACGGAAAAAAAGCCCTTCTCTTAGGCTTCATTGAAACCGATCATCAGCTTTCGGAAATCCGCATACGGCGGTCCGGGGAGAAACTGGGATCGATCGAGGCGGTTTCCGATTTTACCCCGGCCCATCTGCCGCCCGGCGGCAGGAATTCAACACAGTGGCTGGCGGTTGTTTCAGCGGAAACGATTCCGGATGCGGTCCGGGAATATGCCGGACTGGTCCGGCGGTTCTATGGACTTCCGCCCGTGCCGAAGGATTCACCCGCGGTGGCAAGCTCATGGCATTATTATGGGATCACCGTTTCGGAAAAAACCGTTCAGGAGGAACTGAAAGCGCTTCGCCGTCGGCATGTCCCGGCGGATGTTTACCAACTGGACGGCGGCTGGGCCCGCCGGATCGGGGACATTGAAGTGAATCAGGAGAAATTCCCTTCCGGACTGAAAGAGTTGTCCGGAAAGATTCGTGAAGCGGGTTTCATTCCCGGAATATGGACCGCCGGTTTTCTGATGGCGGAGGACTCCGTGCTGGCGAAAGCGCACCCGGAATGGGTTCTCCGCCGTGCGGACGGGAGCCCCGTCACGCTCAAAATTTCTCAACTTTGCCTGGTCATGGACACATCCCTTCCGGAAGTTCAGGAATGGGTGGAAAAATTCTACCGCAAACTGAAGTCGGAATATGGCTTTGATTATTTCAAAGTGGATTTCACGCGGGCGCTGTTCCTTGACCCGGATGCGCGTCCCTCCGATCAAAGCGTGACTCTGCTGGAGCTTTTCACAAAAGGATTTCAGGCGGTCCGGCGCGGAATCGGCGAGAGGAGCCATCTGAACATCTGCGGGGGGCATATTCCCTGCGGGATGAGCCTTTCGGAATCTTTCCGGACGAGTTCGGACACCTATGGAAAGTGGACTCCCGATACCCTGCGTCAGAGCCTCCGGCGATCGTGGCTCGGGCATATTCAGCACCCGGACCCCGACGCCATGAATTTCCGCCTTTGCCGGAAAACATGGGATGAAACCGCGATGGGACGGCTCCCCCTCGGAAATCTGACGCCCGCGGAGTGCCGGACCGTGGCTGTCACATCGTTTGTCACGGGAGGCATGGTCGCAATGGGGGATTCCATGACGGAGCTTCCGGAAGAGCGCCTGATCCAGCTGTCCAAAGTCATTCCGAGCGTCAATGCGCCGTCCGTTCAGGCAAACCCGTTTCATTCGGCGGACGAGGCGGAATGTTTCATTACGCCCGTTGGCGGGGAAAACGGACAGTGGAATATTCTGTCCGCCGTAAATCTGGAAGATCACGAGGTCTCTTTGGATTTCCCCTTGAACGGAGAATATACCGCCGGGCTTGGGACGGTGGAAAAATTTCTGATTTTTAACCTTGCGGACTGGAAATATGTCGGATGTTTCGGAAAAGATGAGACCGTGAAATGTCCGCCGCTGGCGCCTCATTCGTCGGGGGTCCTGAAGATTCTGCCCCTTCCGCCGGAGGAGATGCCGTTTTTTGTCGCATGCGATATTCACTACAGCTCAGGAAGCCGCGAGGTCGCAATCGAAACGAAAGAGGCGGGCCGAATCGTTTTCACCATTGCTTCCCGCTGGCGTGTTCCCGTGCAGATTGCGGCCGGCATCCGGAGAGGAAATGAATGCCGGATTCGGGAAAAAAGTTGTGTTCTGGAAGGTTCCCCGCAAAAGATCGAATTTGATTTCAAAGACATTTCATCATAGAAAAGGAGGACGTCAGATGAGAAATTCAAAAAAAGAGAGAAGCCGGACACGGTTCACTTTGGTGGAACTCCTCGTTGTAATTGCGGTGATCGCAATTCTTGCCTCGCTGCTTCTGCCCGCATTGAACAAGGCAAGAGAAAGAGCGCAAATCATTACCTGCGTCGGAAATCTCAAACAGATTGGACTGGGAGCGCTCGGATACAGCAATGACAATAACGATTGCGTATTGATCGTAGCCCACTTCAATACGGGCAGCGGCGGGTATGACACGGTTTGGAATTGGGCGTCGGGCTTGTGTTCCGGCCGGTATATCGGCAAACAATCGTTGTTTTGCCCAGCGGTTCCGTCTCATACGCAATATTCTTTATCCCGGCCGGGAATCGAGAAATCCATGCGTGAAAATGTTCCCGGCGACGCCTATAAATTCAGATACCGCGGGTATGGTCTCAACCAGTCGCTCTGCTTCTACAATGCGAGCTCGACAATCCCGCCGGTGCAATATAAAATCAGCCGGTTGACCGGGACAAGCACTCTGCTTCTGGCTGGGGAAGCTTTTGACCGTGCGAACCAGCGCCCGGATTTTTACATCAGTTATAAGAACGATGTGAGTAAAAGCCTTCATCATGAACGGCATTCCACCAGGTCTGTTCCCGATGAAACCGCTAGTTTCAACGGGAAAACAGGACAAAGCAATGTGCTCTGGATGGACGGTCATGTTTCAACCCATTCGGAAAGAGAAACCATCGGCGGCGCGACCCCCTTTGTCTTTACCGGCGGTACCTCGACCTCCAAATACATGTCGCCGCGTCAACACGGATATTGAAAAAAAGGACTATTTTTATGAAGGCAGCTCTTCTCCTGTTTTCCCTGCTCTCCGCATCATCGCTTTCGGCAGCCATTCCATTCACGCGGACCAGCGACTTTACTCCGGTGACGGTCGGGGAAAGAAACCGGAACGCAAAGGAAACCCTGTATTTTTCCGAAGCCCAGCTGAAGTACGGCATGTTCCAGAATTTTTTGCACTACTGGATCGATCGTCCGCTTTTCTGGGATCGCGCCACGCGTCATCCGGAACGCAAGTTTGCCTACATGACCCGGCCGAGTTTCATGATCGACGTCGATCAGCTCCGGAAATATGAAATGGACGGACTCGGCGCATTCGGCGTGCCCGGAAACAAGTTTCGTCTGTTGAAACTTGCCGATGAGTATCTGGCAAAAGGTCACGTTGGCGATGTCACGATGCTGCCGCAGATCACTTACGGGGAAGCAATCGTGCGTTCCGACAGCAAACCGGATGAGATTGTTGAAATGCTCAAGTTCTGCCTGAAATCGCCCCGTATGCCGCGCATCAACGGAAAACTGCTGGTCGGGACTTACAACTACCGCCTCCTGTCCGCCGCGCAGCACCGGGAGCTGATGAAACAGATTACGGATGCCCTCGGACGCGATGATTTTCTGATTATCGGCGATATGGACCTCCGGAATTTGCGTACGCTTCAGGCAGATTTCCGGAAAAATGGATCGCTCACATCCGCCCAGATGGCCGAACTGGAAAAACTGATTACGGATGTTCTCGATACCGCGGGAGGAATACAACTGGGGATAACAGAGCTCGATCGGCCTTCGGATGGAGAATACACCTCGCGGTATGACACCTCGTTTTTCGACAGCTGCACCTCGAAGGCGCTGGATAAAATCATGGCGCGGCCCGAATACAAGGATAAGATACTCGGGTTTATGGTCAACCAGGGATACATCAACCATCTGTCGGGCATGAATCACGGCGAGTATGGCACTTTCACCCTGCGGAACATCATGCGGAGGGTGCTGAAACACAACCCCGACTATGTTCTCTTTTTCGAATGGAACGAGGTGAATGAAAACACCAGTTTCCAGCCTACCGTTTACAGCGGACAGACCACCGGACGGCTTATCAAATACTACTCGCGGTTAAGCAAGGGAAAACCTTTCGCCCCCTATGCCGGGGATGATGTTTCCATTCCCGATCTGACTTTGAGCTGCCGCGCCGCTCTCAAACCCGGAGAAATTCTCCGTTTTGAACTGCTCAATATTCCGGACGGTTCGCCGCGGCGGACCCTCGTCGCTCAATTGAAGCTTACCGACGGGAACGGCAGGGTTCTTCTCGCGTTTCCGGAAGAGAAAATCGATTCGGCGGCCTTCGGGTCTGTTGATTACAGTGTGCCCGGCGAAGCATTTGCGGCTGGCGGCGTGATCCGTCCGTTCCTGACCGTGGACGGGAAAAGTTACACGGACTTTCAAACAATCCGCATTGATCCGAGCATGAGCTGGAATTATAAGGTGGTCCGGCAGAATCTGCGCGACATGCTGAAAGTCAATGAATGCAAGTTCGATGTCAAAAAGATGGCTCATGGCAAATACGCCTTTTCCGTCGATCTGACCGCCGCCGAACCGCTGGCTTCGGTCGAACTCATGAATCGGGAAGATGAAGTCGCGGCTGCCGGGATGGAAAAAGAATATGACGCGGAGAAAAATCTGATTGTCCGTCTGGCATTGACCGCTCCGCCTCATTTCAATTCACGGGAAATCGGTAAAATCCAGGTCCGGAATGTTTCGAGTTTCAAACTGGCCGCCTGTTATCTTGCAAATGTCGATCCCGGTGCGTGGAAAGAGCTTCCGGACGGTTCCGGGATTCTCAATGACTTCAGTCTCTGGACGCAGGAGACGGTTTACTTTATCCAGATTCCGAAAAAGGAAGCCGACAAGGCGGTGATTGAACTTGATTTCAAAAACCCTGACATCGGAGTTAAGGATATTCCTGTCGGCATCGTCGAAAAGAACGGTATCTATGCGGTTGTCCTGAACTCGAAAACGTCCCTGCGCGCCGAAGCGCTCAAGGTAATGAACCTGCCGGACCTGCCGCCTCAACTCAATGTGAACAATGTGAAATGGCATGGAACCGTTGAAGTGGAAACGCCCTGGCCGGTCTTTACGGTTCGCGCCATCGGCAAGTCCGGCCGGATTTACCGCTCCCGGCCACTCATGCCGGAAAAACTTCCGGCGGACAACCCCGTCAGTGTCGGATATTTCAGTGAAACAACGAAAAAACCGGAAAAAACAACCATTCCCAAGGCTCTGCTGCCGGACATCCATTATCTTTTCGATTCCGCTTCCGGAGCGGTCCTGCGCAGTGATTCAGGCCGTTATTTCGACGGCAAACTCGGCGGCGGTTTTCATTATATGGAAGCCTTCAGTCATCCCCTGACCAAAGTAGCCGCGGGCAGTCGTGCCCCGCAATGGGTGAGGGACGGCAAAAGCTGGATTCTCCGCTTCGACGGAGTCAATGACTACATCAATTTTACCCGTGAAACCTTTCCGCAGGGGGCGTTTACGCTGCGGATGGAAATCCGTCCCGAATTCTCCGGGAAAACCATGGTGCTTTTCCGTCATTTCAATTATTTTCTCGGTTCCCTGTCGCTTTTCATCCGCAACGGCAAGCTCTATGCCGTCTGGGGAGAAAAGAATTTGAAGAGCTATAAGTTTGCAACCGGCCTCGCGGTCACAAACGGCGCATGGAACGATATTGAAGTCAAATATGATTTCCGGCAGCTCACTTTCAACGTCAACGGCAAATCGGAGGGTTTTCCTTTCAGCGGACGCGCCTTTGCTTTCAAATCCGCTGTTTTCGGAGGACACGATAAAGTCGAATACGCTCCGGACGAGCCTCTTGTCTTCTTCAAGGGCGACCTCCGAAGCCTTGCCATCAGTCATTATTGACCGGAATGAACGCGGCGTCATGAACGCTGTCTTAACACAGACCGGGGGATGCTTCGGAAATTCCGGCGTCACAGGGGATTTCAAGTTTCTCCCGTCAAATATTCTCAGTTGAATGCCTTCATCCGTTGATGAGGTCAAGGCTGCGCAAAAATTCATCCGGAAGTAACTTGTAAAGTGAATGGAATTGTTCTCATTGCGGAGTTATATTTTTAGAAATGGAAGACAGGAAGTTCCGACTTTCCCAGTGGCGAAAGGTTTCCGGACCGTCTCCTGATATAAAAAGGATGGAAGCGAAGATGATGGAACATCCATGGGAAGGCGCAATGGAACCTTTCAAAATTTTCGGCAACACCTATTTTGTAGGCACGAAACCCGCTTCGTCACACCTGATTGACACCGGCAGCGGGTTGATCCTCCTCGACAGCGGATATCAGGAAAGCCTTTATCTGGTTCTGGAATCCATCCGCAAACTGGGGTTTGATCCGCATGACATCCGATACATCGTCCATAGCCACGGGCATATCGATCATGCGGCAGCGACCCGTGCGCTTGTGGAAATGGTCCATGCGGAAACCTTTCTCGGCGAAGAGGACCGCGGAATGGTGAGCGGAGAAAATCAGCTGGGCTGGGCTCCGGAATACGACATGTCCTTCAACGGACTTTCGAGCCTGATCATCTGTTGCGTGACGGCGATAAAATCACGCTTGGCGACGTTACGATCGACTGTGCCGCAACTCCCGGACATACGGCCGGAACGTTCTCCTTTTTCTGGACCGGAGAGGAGAATGGACGACGGCTTCGTTTTGGAACCATGGGCGGAGCCGGACTCAACAGTATGAGTTCGGAATACCTCCGCAAATATCACATTGAATTCCAGAAACCGCGTGAAAAGTTCAGGCAAAGTCTTCTCCGCTGCCGGAAAGAATCCGTGGATATCTTCATCGGAAATCACGTCGGTCACAATGACACGAAAGGGAAATACCGGCGGATGTTCCAAGGCGCCGCAGATGCCTTCGTCGATCCCGGGGAATGGACCCGTTTTCTGGACACCTGTGAAAGAAACATCGATCGATTTGAAACGGAAGACCCTCTCTGAAATTTACTCCGGTTCCCGGTTGAATGGCATTGATTCTGAGGGCTGTTGTCAGGACAAAAAAATGGAGCCAGCTGGGGGATTTGAACCCTCGACCGACGGTTTACAAATCTATTGGTCAATGTGCCTAAACTCAATAAAAATATCCGATTTGCCGTGATTTTGCCGTGATTTTTGTTTGACAAGTGCCAGAAAGGAGTATATAGTTTCATCAAGATACAATGGCACGAAAACAGGAGGGCATAACCGATGATCCGCATAAGAGGGGCAAACGGTGAATATCATTATGAATTTGCGCAGGGCAGACGCCGCTATTATGGCGTTTGCGAAGGATGCACGAACGAACGGGCCGCGCTGGCCTATGAAAAGAATATCCGCGACCTGGCAAAGAAAGCCGCAGAGCAGACCAGCTGCAAAGCCCTGATCGAGAATTTCAAAAAGGAATTGACCGGCGGCGGGGATATTCCCCTTACAGATGCCTATGAATTATCCCTCCAGAAGCCCCGGAGGCGCATTCCTTCCGAAAAGGTTAAGGCGCGGAAAGGGGAAATGTTCAATGATTTTGTTTCCTTCATGAAGGGGGAACATCCGGAAATCGTGAACCTTGCCGCCGTCCAGCCGAAACACGCCGAGGAGTATATTTCCTTCATCCGGGAAAATGGCCGCTATAACAAGACGGTGACATACCAGCGCGGCGGGAAAACCCTTTCTTTCAATGCTACCGCCACGCCGTCAAACAAGACGGTCAATGATTATCAGATGGCATGTTCCGAAGTGTTCAAACTGCTTTCCCGTGACGCCGGGCTGATCGATAATCCGTTCAATATGCCGAAGCTGAAAAAGGAATCGGACACCCGGGAAGCATTCTCCGAAGAAGAGTTGAAACGGATCCATGAGAATCTCGACGACTTCACGCGACCGCTTTTCACTCTGGCGATAACAACCGCGCTCCGGGAGGGGGATATTTGCCTTCTGGAATGGGACAATATCGACTTCACGGAGAATGTTATCAGGGTCCGGATGCACAAAACAGGGCGAACCGTAGAAATTCCATTCTCCGAATCGCTGAAAAATTACCTTCTGGAGCTGAAAGCAAACAGCAATTCGGCGTATGTCCTTCCGGATCATGCGGAAATGTATCGAAAAAATCCGTCCGGCGTATCCTATCGGGTAAAGCAGTTCCTTGAGAGGATCGGCATTCAGACCACCCGCCGGGCGGAAGGGCGTGAACGTGCCGTCAGCGTGAAGGACCTCCACAGTTGCCGCCATACCTTTTGTTATTACGCCGGACTGCACGGAATCCCGCTTTCGGTGGTGCAAAGCATTGTTGGCCACATGTCGCAGGAAATGACGAAGCATTACAGCCAGCACGCCACCTTACAGGACAAACGCCGGAGCATGTCCGCGCTGGGGAGCTTTACGGAATTGGGGCTATTGCCGGAACGAAAAGAGAATCTTCTACCCGTGCCGGAGCCGGAACGGGCCGAGCTTCACCATCTGGCCGATTCTTTGACCATCAAGGAAATCCGCGAAATTCTGAACCACCACCGGAGGGCGTGAAAAAATGGACGAGCCGAGACGATTGACAATGGATGAAATTCAAATCCGGAGGCACGAATTTTTTGCCCGGATAGAACGCGATTTTAACCGTTCCATCGATAAAATACAGGATGATTTATCCAGAACCGCGAATCATTGTGACGCATGGGACAAAAATAAAAACGGTTATCGGAACATTGAACTTGCAAAGGCAGCACGGTTATTATCTAACGGATTGCGTTATGTTACAGAGAAAACCGATGTTCTGACTGATGAAGCAAAAAGCCTTGTTTTTGAATTGGTGACATGTTTGACCGCTGCAAAAGATGTTATTATACAAAATGAGGTTGCGGACTGGGAAAATTCTCTTGTAGATGCCGTTATGGACAATGAGCAGGGCAAAAGAAAAATTGAGGAGCTACAACAACAAATCAACGCCAGTCAAAACGGCAAAAATGAAAAAACGGATGAACTTATTCAACAACTCATCGCCACCAATATCGGAATGAAATCTGTAATAGAGGACAAAAATAAATATCGTTTTGAAAAATGGGCGACTGTTCCAGATTGTATAAATGAGGTTTTTGAACTAGCAAAAGATGAAAAAGAAATGGAACCTCCTCAAACAAAAAATACATTGAGGATAACAATTCAAAAGGAATTGAATAAAAAAAGCGGACAGCGTAAAGAAGTAACCACAGCAGGAAACTTTTACCCGGTTGCCGATATTGCGGAAGTCATGGAAAAACATTATCGGAAGTTTACAACAGAGACATATATTCGGGAGTTTTCGTCGTTTGCTTGCGAAATAGACAAATTGCACCGTAAACCACGCGCCCCCAAAAAAGACAAACTTGCATCACGAAACAAAAAGCCACAATAAAAGGAAGCGTTTCAGAGGTGTTTTAGAGGTTTATCATATTTTTTTGATTTTTTTTTGAGCCGGAAACGAGCAGAAAAGCGTTTTCGGCTTTTGTGTTTTCGGAGGGTTTTAGAGGCATTCTATTACATTAGCGGCAGTTCCAAAAAAATAACAGAAAGGACTGTCCAAATGCAAATCAAAACCGTAACCCCGCCGATTCTGAACGCCGCCGTTTCGATGCTTCAACCTTTTGCTCCGGAACTTAGCCCAAATGCCTTGATGGATGCAATCAGGACATACGATCAGGCAACCAACGCAAAGCCTTCCTGCAACATTGAAAAACCACTGACCCGCCGGGATGTTGCCACGCTTTTGGGGTGTTCGTTGAACACGATCAACAGGTATTTGAATTCCGGACGGTTGCAGAAAATTCGCCTTACGCCTCGTTCCATCCGAATTACCTCCGCCAGTGTCAAAGCCCTCTTGAGTGGAACCGCAACGGAAAGCGTTTCCGCATAATTTTGAAGGGTTGAAAAAATGAAGCACTACAATTTCAAAGAGATCAAAGAGCACGGCGACTGCGTCCGGTTCGTGACGGAGGTCCTCGGCATCCAGGTGGAAAACGGCCGGTGCGTTGCTGTCTGGCGCGACGGTGATCGCGACTCCGTGACCATCGAACGGGAACAGTATTACGACCATGCGACCCAGACCGGCGGAGGGATTATCGACCTTTGCGCGGTCTCCAAATTCGGCGGAACGGACGCTTCCGCGATTCAGAAAGCGCAAGAATTCCTCGGCGACTGGCTGCATCTGGAGGAAGTCAAGCTCCGCAAGGCTCCCTCCGGCAAGGCGAACCGGTATGACGATCTGATTGCGGCCGGCTACAAAGAAGTGAAGCGTTACGAATACCGCGACCTCGAAGGGAAGCTGGTGCATTTCGTCTGCCGGATGGAACATCCCGTGGAACACAAGGAGTTTGTCCAGGGAACGCCGAATCACTGGGGGCTCGGGGACGTGACTCCGATTCTCTACAACCTTGCGGCGATCGCAAAAAGTCCCTGGTGCATCATCGTGGAGGGCGAAAAAGACGTGGACACGCTTTCCGCGATCGGGGTTCCCGCCACCACCAACGCCGGGGGCGCGAAAAAATGGAATCACGAGTATTCCGAATATTTCAAAGGCAAAGAGGTTATCATCCTCCCCGACAACGACGACGTCGGACAGGAGCACGGCCGGAAAGTCGCCGCTGATCTGTTCGGAATCGCGGGCGGAATCAAAATCGTCACATGTTCCAGACTGCCGAAGGGAGACGTGACTGATTATTTCACTCAAGAGGGCGGGACGTGGGAAAGCTTGTCGGCCATGATTGCCGGCGCTCCGGCATACGAGAAAATCGAACTGGATCCCGTGGAGGCCGCGAAGGAGGCCAATAAGAAGCCATTCCAGAACTTCATTACCGAAGAAATAGAGCAGCCCGGGAAGCGTCCTCCGAAAAAGGAAAAGCATCCACGCCAGATCAATGAACTGGTTTCCGATTTGCATACCAGGCTTTTAGGTGCGCCGTTTTGCGTTGGAAACGACACACTGTTCGATCGGGACAGAGACACAGGGAGAATTCTTTATCTGCATACGCCTGCCGATTTGTTTAGCTGGATAGGACGAAAAACGCGGCAACTCGTTTTTTGGGAACGGATACCCGGCGCAGTTGACCGACAAGATTTTTTTTCCGCGTTGCGAAGCGAAGCCAACCGATATGAAGCTATTTCATTTGTCCCTGATTTTCCGGCGCGTGATGACGTTTTCTATGCACATGAGAAACTGCCGTCACCATCGCCGGGGCATGAAGCATTTTGGAATTTTATTGATTTTTTTTCCCCAGACGGAGAAATCAACCGATGGAATCTTGCCGCGCTGACATGTTCCCTTCTGTATTTTTGTGGCGGGGGATTGAAACCACTATGGATTATCGACAGTCAAGACGGGCGAGGCGTTGGAAAATCCACAGTTGCCAAAATGATTGCTGAGCTTTTTGGAAGTCCAGCAATAGACACCTCGCTACAAAAATATCAGCGTGATCCTGACGAAATAAAAAAACGGTTGCTTTCATCGTCCGGAAGAAATGCCCGTGTTTTTTTGCTTGATAATGTTGAGGGTCAGCTGCGTTCATCCGATATCGCCGCGTTGGTTACCTCCGCATATATTTCCGGGCGTCCGGCTTACGCGCGAGGCGAAGAATGTCGCCCAAACAACCTTACCTATGTCGTGACACTGAATTCCGCTTCAGTCGATACCGACATGGCCAGCCGCGCATTTTTCCTATACGTTCGGAAACCGGCCGTATTGCGTCCGAATTGGGAGGGGAGCGTCAAGTCCTATATTCGCGAAAACAGGATGCATGTTTTTTCTGACATGATCGATATGTTGCAAAAGCATGTGCAATTTGCAGATATGCCGCCATGCACGCGCACCCCGGATTTTGAAACGGAAGTTTTGCAGGCGGTCTGCGGGACTCCGGAAGCATTCAAGCGGCTGATTGAATTCCAGACGCAACGAAAGGCTGAAACGAACCTTGATTCCGAAATCGGAGAGGCGTTGACAGAAAAAATATCAGATCGTATTCGGAACGTGAAGCCTATCATAGGCGCGTCAGTTATTGATCCGGAACAAGATCGGGTGTTCATTGCTTTTGAAGTAATTCGCGCATGGTTCGGCAAAGAATTTACAAAGGCTCAAATTATCGATCTTGCCCAGTCTGGATTTATTCCGGCGATTGATCCGACTGTAACGCGATGGACCCGACGCACCAAGAAAACCCGAAAACGTGGTTTCCTTTGGAACGCAAAATCGGAAAATCCTGTGCGGCTGATTATCGAGAAAAACGGCGAAATTTTGGAGGACGTTGCAGAATGAAACCAGTGGACAACGAAATGGTCACGCGTTGGACGCAATTTCAAAATGTGTCCGATGTGCCCATTGATGTCCATTCAATGCCCATAAACAAAAAACGTCGTAACTGCTTTATTGTTATTGTATTATGTAGTGTGTCCAGTGTGTCCACTAAAATATATAACATTATACAATATTAAGGAAAAGGGGGTATATATAGGCCATACAGCCCTATATACAGGGTTATATAGGGGATTATAAGGAAGTCAATGTTCTTTGTGGACACGCCGGAAGCGCGGACACGCTTTCAAAAATGCTGAAGGGATTTTTTTTCATGACAACCAGGAATGGAACAAAGATGATGCTGCGGCAAACATCAGTGAAATTTTACAGTGTCGTCCGCAAAGGAGCGAAACCGATAGTCCCGCGTCGTCGATAACGGCAGACGCAGAATTCAAACCATACAAACCAAAAGGAAAAGAACATGGAAACACTTGAAAACAGAAAAACGTGCGGCTCTTGCCGCTGGTTCAAGAAAGTACAAGGGGACTTCCTTCTTGAGGAAACCAGAACCCGCCGCACCTATGCACACAATCCGGCAGTATGCACCGCAAGACCACCGAGAGCGGGGCGCGACTTCCCTTTGTCGTTCCCCGAAACGGACGCGGCTTTCTGTTGCTCCGCATGGACGGCGATGTCGGAAGCCAAGCCGGACGGCGTGGAGGACTGACCCGACCGGGAGGGGGGGCACACCCTCGCGGGTCCTCTAAAAGAGAGTTTTCACCCGTATGTCGCGGGAAGGAGCCGAGAGGGAGGACACACTTTCTTTCTGCTCGTGGCGCGGGCGGGCGCGCGAAAAACTGAATCAATCACCAGGGCGGCGGGAATGCCTGAAAGGAACGCATTCCGCAACGCTGAATCAAAAACAATAGGGAGAAACGAACATGAGTAGTGGTAAGAAACAAAACGCAAGGAAAGCACCTGAAAACGCAACGGAGACCGTATCGGTTATCCGGCGTGTCGATTGGCAAAAGGACCAGCACCCGAAACTGAATATTCTTCTTCAGGAACTTTTCGCCACCGGCGGCGAAAAGTCAACCGCCAGCGCTCCGGTCGTCGAAATCGCCGGACACCCCGGAGGGCGATTCGTCCTTATGCCGGGAGCATTGGCAGACTTCGCAATTCGTCTTTTCGCCGCATGGAGAGAAAGACAACCGCCTTTCGATCAAGCCAGCGTCGACGCGGTTTTGCAGAAAGTCGCGGACGCACCGGACAATGTGGAATTGCTGGTCCGAATCCTTTTCGGGGATGCAATGCCCGCGCTGGATCGAATGGATCCGGAGGAGATGTGGCGACTGCTGGAAAGCGCGGACCGGAAAACTTCATGGACCGCCTTGACCGCCGGAGAGATGGCCCGGGTGATTCACGCCAGCGGCGGCAGTGCTACAGAGGAACAAATCTTGAACATGATCGATGACGGCGCACCGGTCAACCCGGACGGGACGCTGAATTATTTCCAGTTTGTCGCCTGGCTAGAGAAAAAGGCCTGCAAAGAATAGCCGAACAGTATTCCCCTGTCATTCAGGGATATTGAGAATAAAAAACAGAACACTTCACTTCAAAGGAAAAAAAATGAAATCTTTCAAAGACAACATCGGGCGCGAATGGCAACTTTCAATCAACATTAACACGATTCGGAAAATCAAAGAAAAATTCAAAATTGACGTTTCGTTGTTTTTGCGGATCGATCAGGAAGGGCTGAATGTCGCGGAATTGCAAAAACTGGATGATCCGCTTTTGTTGACGGACCTACTCTTTTTCATTTGCGAAAAACAAGCGGAATCGCAGGGAATCACCGCCGAGAGTTTTGCCGATGCTATTTCCGGAAATGCGATTGAATCGGCGACATGGGCGTTTCTGGAAGCCGTTGCCGAATTTTGGCCGCTTTCGAAACGGAACGCGATGATGAAACTGCTCGAGGTTTCCAGGAAGCAGCAAGGCGAACTCCTTGCGCAGCTGGAAAAGGTTCTTAACGATGGAACAGTTGAAAAATTGATGCTGACTGTCTTTGAAAAAGGCAGTTCCGAGGGCAAGGAGGGCTAATCATGGCAGGCGGAGCAAGTATTCGGGCCGGGAGTGCTTTTGTAGAACTCTTTGCCGACGATTCAAAATTGCAAGCTGGTTTTCGCCGGGCGCAAGCACGATTGAAAAGTTTCTCGACGGCGTGTAACGATATCGGGAAAAACATGCTGGCCCTATCGGCGGCAATGAGTGTGCCGATGGTGCTTTCGGTCAAAACCTTTGTGGAATTTGATGACAAGATGCGGATGGTCAAAGGCGTGACCCAGGCGACCGGAAAGGAATTTGAAAGCCTGACGGAACTGGCTAAGAAACTCGGGCGTGAAACCAGCTTTACAGCTTCACAGGTTGCCGAAGGCATGACCGAACTGGGGCGCATGGGATTCAAGCCGGATGAAATCGAAAAGGCAATTCCGGCTGTAATGAACCTTTCCCGCGCCACAGGAACAGGACTGGCAGAAGCGGCAACGATCGCCGCGAATAACCTGCGCGTGTTTCAGATGCAGGCAAGTCAAACCGGGGATGTCGCGGATATTTTGACGGCAACCGCGAACAATTCGGCGCAGACATTGACCGACCTGGGGGAAGCCCTGAAGATGGCCGGGCCGAAAGCCGCCGAAGCCGGGCAGGACTTGCGGGAAACATGCGTGCAACTGGGAATTCTGGCCAACATGGGAATTCGTGGCTCCATGGCCGGAACCGCGCTTTCCCGAACTTTTCAGCAAATGGCAACCGGAGATACTCAAGCTCTTCTGCAGAGATACGGCGTTGCCGCCACAGATTCATCTGGCCGACTGCGCCGGATGCGTGACATTCTTTCCGACTTGGCGCGGGCCTCTGCAAATTTGCCGAGTGCCGAAAAAATCGAACTGTTCCAGAGCGTTTTCGATATTCGCGGCAGTTTGGGCGGCGGTGTTTTGACTTCCAACATCGGGCAACTCGACGCGATGACCGAAGCGCTGGACAATTGCGCCGGGGTTGCAGCAAAAACGGCTAAAGAAATGGATTCCGGCCTTGGAGGCGCATTCCGGAACCTTTCCAGCGCGGCGGAAGGACTGCGAATTTGTTTAGGTGAAG
This sequence comes from uncultured Victivallales bacterium, assembly GCA_964462755.1. Lineage (GTDB taxonomy): Bacteria > Verrucomicrobiota > Lentisphaeria > Victivallales > UBA1829 > SIG94. The sequence continues at coordinate 16,761 of CAYWZD010000027.1, forward strand.
TCCTGAACAATTCGCTGGTGCCATTGATCCGCGAAACAAGCAATCTGTGTTTGAGCTTGCGGGAATGGCTGAAAATTCATCCGGAGCTTGCAATTGCGTTGACATATGCCACCGCCGGGATTGCCTCGTTTTCAGTTGGACTGATTGCGCTCGGAATGACGGTAAAGGCATTTTCCGGAACGCTGACAGTCCTTTCCGTGGGGATCAAAGGAGTTGCTCTGGCGATGACGCTTTTCACCGCGTCAAATCCGATCGGCTGGGCCATACTTGCGGCCGGCGCGATTGCCGGACTGTGCATTTATATTGAACGGCTTGGAGCGGAAACGCGGAAAACCAGTGATGCAATGTCCGAACTGATGGCGAAAAACGATTCCGCACGGGAATTGGACATGCAGCGGGCAGAGCGCTTGAAACAGTTGTCTGAAAAGCAGAGCCTTACCAATGCGGAATATGTGGAGGCCGGAACCCTTATGAAGGACTTGGAAGGGAAATACGGGTCCTTCGGCGCGGTTTTGGACACGGTATCCAAAAAGATAGACTTTGCCGCCAAAGCACAGGCAAACCTCAACGAGAAGATGGCCGCCGCTAAAATCGCGGACATTGATGCCACAATTTCAGAAAAAAAGAAAAACGTTGAAATTGCGAAAGGCTATAATGACACGATGTCCTCTTATTGGTATCGCGCAAATCGTCCCTGGGATGAAATAGCATCCTTCTGGGGCGGCGGCACGGCTGGAAGAATCCAGCAGAACGGCGAGTATATCAATGGAAAAGGCGGGCAGCTGGATCAGATCGGATCCTTGCAGCAGGATCGCCGGAAGTGGGAAGGTTTTCTCAAAACCGGAAAACTTCCGAGCGTATCGGGTAACAAGCCCGGTCCGGCGGGAAACAGCAATTCTCCGGCGGATTCGACTACCGGAGGGTATCTTTCCATTGAGGACCGGGCAAAAACGGAGGAGGCCGTCAAAAAGACACGGGATCAGCTTGCCCGCAAACGCCGGACGGACCTTGAAAATGAAATTGCCGATATTCAGGCGATGACCGACGAATATAAAAAGTTGCTGAAAACGCTTCTGGAATACGAGAAGGCCAGGCCGGGGAAACTCCGGAACAATGCCAGAATCGCCGAACTGGAATCCTGGATGTCTCAAGCCGACAAAGACCGGGACGTTGCCATTCGTCAAGCGCAAGGGAAGGAAACGGACAAGTTCGAAAAACAGCAGAGAAAAGAAGTAAACCGGTTCACCAGCTTTGAAGAAGGCCGGAAGGCCCAGAGAGAAAAGGAGGATACGGACCGCAAGGTTGACGCGGAATTTAAAAAATCCAAAGATCAGGGAATTGAGTATTTGCAAAAAATCTTTCAAGGCGCTATGCAGTCCGCCGCGAGCGCGTTGGCTGATTATCAGAGTTCCATAAAAACAGCAGATGCCGACGGAAAACGGACCGGCGAGGAACAGGAAACCATTGATAAAAAATACGACGAATATCAGCGGCGGATCGGCACCGCGGATGATTACCGCCGCCGGCTGGAGGATGCGCGGGCCGGGACAGCGGGTTCGATGGAAAAAATTGACGTTGCCGGTTCGTTTTTTGTCAACCAGATTCAGACGGTCAAAGGGGCGGGATCCATTGGGGAAAAACAGCTTTCCGTGCAGGAAAAAATTGCGAAGAATACGGATGAAACCGCGCGGGAAGTCAAGAAGATAAAAACCGGAGTGGTAACAACGGCATAAACGCCGCCATTCATCGGATTCCCCCGCCGCTTTCACATCCTCGAGAACGGCGGGGATTTTTTTGAAGAAAAACCAAAACGGGAGCTTGAATAGTCCCGGCGTGGGACTATATTATGCAAACGAAAGGAACATCAAGTGATTATTCGCAGGGTTTCAATTCTGACGGATTACAAGCAGAAACACGCCGACAGCGTAACGCCGTTGACGAACTGGATAAAGCTTGTCAAGCTGGCGAAATGGAAAAAGCCGCAGGATATAAGGAACGCGATCCGGAGCGCCGATTTCCTTTCCGGCGATCGGGTAATCTTCAATATTGGCGGCAACAAACACCGCTTGCTTGTGATGATCGTTTATGCGGATGGAGAGGTTTATGTCCGATGGATCGGAACGCACGCCGAATACAGCAAGAAGAAGTTTTAAGGAGGCTCACAAATGGAAATCAGCATCATCAAAAACGAAAAAGAATACCGGGCCATGTGCGAGCGCCTGGATCACTTCCTTGACGCGCACGCCGATGACTTGAACAATCTCAACCCGAAGGATGCGGAGGAATTGAAACTGCTTTCCCTTGTCGTTGGAGATTGGGAGGATGCACATTATCAATTTCCCGAACCCGACCCGATCGACTTCATCAAGTTCTTGATGGAGCAGAAGGGCTTGAAAGTGAAAGACATTGCGTCCTGTTTCGGGACGGCAAGCCGGGCGTATGAGGTTTTGAACCGCAAGCGCAACCTGACTCTGGCGATGATTAAAAAGTTGCGTGTGGCTCTCGGATGCCCGGCGGATGCTTTGATCGAAGCGTGATTCCGGCGCGAAAGAAATAAGGGGGAAACTACACATGCCGAGGAGAAAGACTGAATACCTTGCTCCGGTGCATCCCGGCGAAGTCTTGCGGCTTGACTTC
>CAYWZD010000028.1:0-19196 GCA_964462755.1 uncultured Victivallales bacterium
CTACCATCCCCGCGCCATCGGCTGGGACATGGGCAGCGATCTTGACGAATTCTCCATCATGGCCGAGACCTACGACCGGCTCCGCAAACGCGGACACCACGTGAAGGTCGTCGCCAACGAAAGCGCCGGACCGACGCAAGCCTATGCCGACATGATCATGCTGGAAAATGGACTGCTCGGCGGCAAGAGCGCCTATGACTTCGAGGTCGCCCGCGCCTTCACCACCGCAGTAGTCTGTCTGGAACGCTTCGGCCTCTTCCAGATGGCCTTCGACGCGAATCTCCACGGACGCAAGACCTGGCTCAACAGCAAGGGACTGGCCGAAAACAAACGCTACCTCGACGATCTTCTGAAACGCCGTCCGGAACTCCGGAACAACCGCGTGGAGGCGGCCCGTCTCTGCCAGTTGCGGGCGAGCCTGTATGACCTCGCGCTCGGGGCCAGTCCCGGTTACATGGAAGAAGCCGCTCCGGTACCGCCCGCGTTGATCCGTTTCGCCGGAGAAATCAACGGCCTGTTCGGAGTCAACCGCAGTTTTGCGGTCATGCTGCCAAACCGGAATAATATCGATAATGAAAAGTCGGTTTCCGCCTGGATAGACGCCGGAAGCTTCCGTCTTGCGGCGTTCAACGACGCCCCTGGAACCGGTAAATTCGAGGTCCGGCTGGACCGGGCATACTTCGAAAGCCAACACTGGACACTGAAGGACTTTCAGGGCGCCCACGCGTTAACGGTCAGTCCGGAAGGAGAAAAAGCGGCGTCCGTCCGGATGAGTGATGACGGAAAATTCATCACGCTCCATTTTGAACTGCCCGGATTCTCCGCACTGCTGTTGAACTGTGACAAAATAAAAGTAAAATGAACGACGCCATGCAGTTTTCTGCATGGGATCGGGATTCCGTATAACGAACGACCGGCACTGATGTTGCCGGTCGTTCGTTGTTTCTGCTCACTTTTTCAGGAATTTTTTGTAGTCGCAGACGAGAAATCGATAAGGAGGTTCATCCTCCTCGATTTCCGGAAAACGCAATTGAGGCTCCCAGTAAATATTGTCGGTGTGATCGTCGTTGACGAACGAGACTTCCCCGATCATGACCGGCCCGGTCCCCTTTTCCGCATGGAAGGCGTGGTAAAGGCCGGGCGTGAGGGAAATGCTTTCCCCGGGTTCGAGCAGAACTTTTTCGCCGGGCCTGACTTCACAGCGGATGCCGTCCCGCACCACAATCACCGTCTTTTCCCGGTCAAGCTGATTGTCCACAGTAGGGTGATAGAGTTCAAAGGAAAGCCGTCCGCCCGCACGGTTGATGATGTCTTCCATTTTGGCCGCGTGATAATGCATCAGCGTCAGCTGGTTTTCCCGCGAAATCATGATTTTCTCCGCATAGGGTTTCGGATATTTCCGGCTTCCTGACAGACCGTTGCGGATCGTAAACAGAAGCAATCCTTCCTTGAGAAAATTCCCCTTCCCGAAGTCGGTAATGTCCCACCCGAGTTCACACTCAAGAATCTCGTCGGCCTCGCTGCCTTTTCCCCGCCAGTTTTCCGGCGACCATGAGGCGAACGGGGGCAGATAAAAATGGGTGGTCCTGAAAAAATCTTCGGCTTCGCGGAGGTAGCGGTTGATGTCGGAGCGTTTCATGCAACATTGTCCTTTTGCAGTTTTCTTTGATTGTTTTTTATGAATGAGACCGTCTTCCGGGGACGGCACGGTTCACAATCATTTTCCGTCCTGCTCGACCGTAGCGGCTTCCCGCAGACGTCGCCGGAATTCCCGCGGCGCGGTGCCGTGCTGTTTCCGGAAAAGACGGTTGAAATTCGCCAGATTGGAAAATCCGCAGCGGTTCGCGATTTCCGCGATTCCGAGGGAAGTGTCCGCCAGCATTCGCTCCACTTCGGCCAGACGGAAGTCCGTCAGATATTCGGAGAAATTTTTCCGGACCATCCGACGCAGCATTCGTCCGAAAACTTCCGGGGAAACTCCGGCGGCTTTCGCGGCTCCGGCCAGATAAATCCGTTTCCGGAAATGGGCGTGGATATATTCCAGTCCGCGCTTGAGACGTTGGGAGTCAAAGTCGTTCAGTCCTCCCGGCATTGAATTTTCAAGGACCCGGTAATTCGAGACGGCCAGCCCGGCCAGGATCATCAGAAGCCGGGGGATCTTGAAAAGTTCCGGAGCATTATGCAGCGCATGTATTTTTTCAGCCATTCCGCGGCTGTCCTCCAGACGGAAGACAACTCCCTGCGAGGCGGCTTCCAGCATCTCTCGAACCGGCATCATTTCCCTGAGCTGAAACAGGTCGGAAAATCCATGCCGGGAAAACTTGACCACCAGCGCCTGTGATTTGCCGCGATCCGGGGCGGGCACGGTAATGTAATTGTGCGGAAGATTTCCGCCGAACAATGCAAGATGTCCCGGTTGAAACAATTCCAGTTTCCGTCCGATCAGAATACTGCCGGAACCCGCTTCCACATACGTCAATTCAAATTCAGGGTGATAATGATAAACACAGCGGAGTTCCGGCCCGGACACGATTTCGGAAGTCACTCCGGTTCCCATGAGTCCGACTTCCTCGAAAACCGGGGATTTGATTCGCTCCCGTCTCATTTTCATTCAGACTCTCCTTCGGCGCGGACGACCGTGTTTTCAATTTTTCCGGTCACTTCCGTCTTACTGCTGTGACATGCCATTCAATATAACATCAGTATTTGCTCCAATCTAATGCAAAATGATTAAAAACAGATGCTATTATGACTTTTTTCAGCCAGGCATGAGAAAAACGAGGGGATCATTCGATTGACGGGAAGGGGATATATCTCTTCCTTCCGGACTTCTTCAGACGCCTCAACCCGAGTCATACGAGAATCAGGATAAGGAGTCGAGCATTTCCCCGACGGCCTGTTCCAGCAACCCGCTTTCATAGAGCACGTCGAGAACCGTATACCGTTTCCGGATCAGCTGGGCGGTGAAAACCGCATGGCCGAATTGTTCCCGCGAAAGTCCGATTTCCTCCGGGCGAGCCGGACAACGGGCCTTCCGGAGCATCGATTGAAGTTCGCCGGAAGGGATCATGTAAACCGGAAGGAGTTGCTTCCAGCTGTCCCAGTAACGGAAAATCAAGTTGCGGCGTGCCTCTGCGGGAAGTCCTTCCAGAAATTTCTCCATTCCCGTGCTTTTGACATCGCCGTAACAGCCGCGTTCCAGCAGACGGTCGATCTTTTTTCCCCGTTCGGATCGGGTCGGAAGCGGTTTTGCCATGGACATGGCTTCCCCGGCGGAATGACGCAGAATGAATTCCAGAAGAAGCGTGGAGGCGACCGTTCCGATTCCGACCTTGAATCCGTGCGAAACCTCTTCTCCCCGGCAGGAGAAATGTTCCATTTCCAGCACGTGGCTCAACAGATGTTCAGAGCCGGAGCCGGGCCGGGAATCGTGATACAGCTGAAGCGCAAACCCCGTAGCCGCCAACCCCAGAAAAATGTTCATCAGATTCCCGGGATCGGCAACCCATTCCCGAAGATCCTTCTGCACCATGTTCCAGACGTGAAGCGGAATCGGTTCGATACCAAGAGAGTCCGCGATTTTCCATTCCGCTCCGGCTGGAACTTTCGCCAGCAGGTCGGCATAACCGGAAGCCATCATCGCAGGCGGCGCGGCGCGCAGGACATCCGTATCCGCAAGAAGCGCATACGGAGCGGGACAGGGCTGCGTCATCTTGCGTCCGTCGACCGACAGCGCCGCGCCGGAACTGGTATAGCCGTCGACCGAGGCAGCGGTGGCGACACAGCAATAAGGAAGTCCACGGATTCCGGCGGCGCGTTTCACGAGATCGTTGATGACCCCGGAGCCCACCGCCACGGGAGCAATCCCCGCCGGCATCCGGACGGCCAAATCGTCGCTGACCGTATTGTCCGGATGAAGCACCGGTCTGCCGGGAAAGATTTTTCCCGCGACCGGGTGCAAGCCTGCCTTTTCAAGGAATTCGAACACCTTTTGTCCCGCCGCATTCCAGGTATTTTCATCCGCGACAAGCCACGGAATTTTTCCCGGGAAGGCGCTACGCATCACATCGGGAATTTCCGCCAGTGCTCCCGGGGCGAGAACGAATAATTTTGTCAGTGTCTCTTCCGGGATCGGAATTTCGTACATTTTTTTCCACCTTTTCTATTCCACATTGGCGTGATTTTTCCGCATGTCGCCGGAGGTGATTTTCAAGCGTTCCATCAACATCAGCGTGACCGTGTCGAAAAACAGAAGGACGGCCTGTTCCCCGAGGGTGTTCATCGGCTGGACGCTTTTTCCTTTTCCCGAGCGGAAGACCGCTAGACCGTCCGAAAGCCGGGCCATCGGACTGTCTCCGTCTCCAGTGACGGCAAATATGCGCGGTCCGGCCGTTTTCCGGGCGGTCCGCACATAATGCAGGACGTTCGGTGTCCGGCCGGAACTGGAACAGACCAGCAGAAGATCCGTTTTTGAAAGAGGCGGAACATAGGTGTCGCTCACAAAATATGCCGGAATGCCCAAGTGGTTCAACCGCATGAGAAACGCCCGCAGGGAAAAACCCATCCGTCCGGCGGCGATACCGACGATTTTCGATCCCGTTCTCCGGACTTCGAGAACCGTTTCGAAAAGCATTTCCGCCTGATCCGGGGCAAATGAGGAAACGCATTCTTCCAATTCATTCAATACGCGTGTTTTCCAATCCGTAAAATTCATTCCGGCGCTTTCCTTTTTTCAGACGGGAAAAGTATCCAGAGCCGAATCCAGAAGCCCGGCTTCGTAAAGGAGGTCCGTCACGGTGTAGCGTTTGCGAATCAGCTGGGCAGCCCGGAAACCGTGGATGAATTGTTCGCGGGAAAGCCCGATTTCCTCGGGCCGCATCGGACATCCGGCCTTCCGGAGAAGTCCGGTGAGTTCTTCCACACTCAAAAGCTGGACGGCAAGACGTTTCTGCATCGCTTCCCAATGATTCCATATCCATTCCCGCCGGGCTTCTGCATCGCTTCCATAGAGAGTTTTTTCCATTGCAAGCTTGCGCGGCTCGTCTCCGTAACAGCCGCGTATCAGTAAGGCTTCGACCTCCTTGCGGCGTTCTTCACACGTAAGAACTTTCCGGGCGGATTCCTTTGCCTTTTTCAACGGAGTGTTGAGGATGAAATGATGAAGACGCGCACTTCCGAGGGTTCCCAGCGACACCTTGAAGCCGTGCGAAACCTCCTCTCCGTGAAGGGTCAGCTCCTCCATTTCCCAGATGTGACTGGCAAGGTGTTCCGCGCCCGAGGCGGGGCGGGAGTCGTGATACAGCTGCATTGCATACCCGGTGGCGGCCAGACCGAGAAAAATATTTTTCAGGTTCCGGCTGTCCTGAATCCACGAGCGCAAATCTTTTTGAACAAGATCCCAGATTCCGGGAGCGATTTTTTCGATGCCGAGCTGGTCGGCGACGATCCAGTCCGCGCCCGCCACGACTTTCGTCAGAAGGTCGCCGTACCCGGAAGCCGTCATCTTCGCCGGGGCGTTTTCCAGCACCGTCAGGTCCGCGGCGATTGCAAGAGGAGCGCGACCGGGGACGGTCTTCTTGTAGTTGCGGACCAGCATCGCGCCGCCGCTGGAGGTGTAACCGTCGACGCTGGCCGCCGTCGGCACGCACAAATACGGGGTTTCCCGGAGGCCCGCGGCGCATTTCACCAGATCGTTGATCACGCCCGAACCAACCGCCGCCGGCACGGCTGAATCGGGCATGTTCCGTTCGAGCATCACACTCAATTCGAAGTCGGGCGGAAGATGTTCTTTTCCTTTGAAAAGGAACGGTTCATGCGGATCGAGTCCGGCGGCTTGGCAAATCTCATACGTTTCCGCTCCGGCGGCCGCAAAGGTATTCTCGTCGGCGACGATCCAGGGGCGGCGTCCTCCGAAGAACTCGCGGAGGATCTGCGGGACGCCTTTCAGCGTCCCGTGTTCGAGAGCGAAGAAACGGGTCTGGATGCCGTCCGGAAGTGGAATGCCGTTCATGATTTTACTTTCCGGCATCATCGTGCATTCGGCGTTTTCCGGACCAGCACGATACGGTCGATCCAGATGGCGTTCTTTCCGGTGTCGCCCTTGACGAACGCGGGGCCCGTCAGCTTCATCTGGATATAGACATCGAAGAGGGCGTCGGGATCGTTCGGATCGAACGCGCTCATGAGTTTCTGCTGGATGAACCAGCTCCAGAAGCAGAAGAGATAGGCGTCCGCGGCGAGCTTCGTGCTCCCGAGATTATAGTAATGATACCGGTTGTCCTTGACCATTTTGTCCGTGATATATTTCTTGAAGATCGTTCCGCCCTTCAGCACGGAATAGACGCCGAACACCATGGGGAGCTTGTATTTTTCCAGTGTCGTGTTTTTGTCCGGATGCGGGAACTGGAGACGGGCCGCGGCTCCGGCGTGAGAATCGGGGTCTTTCACGAGTTCAACGTGATTGCGGTAGCGGGAGGAGTTTTCCATCGTGAAGTCGAAAACATCCTTTGCCGGAAACTTCTTGAACTCCTCGGGAATGGCAAGGCTTTCCGGAGTATATTCCACGGAGAATTTGGCGATCTCGTCTTCGATGGTTTTGAGGGAAGCTTCGCGTTTTTCGGAAAGAGGGCGGAGATCGAGCCGTTCCGTCCAAGTCTTGCGGATGCGTTCCGCGAGTTGTTTCCGGTCGAACGGATACCCCTTCAGGGAACCGTTCCGGGCGAGGTATTCCCGCATGAGGGCTTTTGTCCGGATGATGCACGCCCGGTCAAGACTGAGACGCGCATGCCGCCAGCGTTTGAGGCGGACCTCGTCGTCCGCGAGAAGTTTTTCCCCTTCGTCGAACATCATCTGCGCCCTGACTAGCGTATCAAGGTCAAGATGTGTATAGCTGTCCGCCGTCGGATACATGTCGATGCACGAGTTGTGACGTTTCACACTGTCGTAAAGCATCTTGCGGTATTGGATGAAGAGAGGTCCCGCCTTCCCATAGAAATTGTCCGCAAAGTCGTTCATCAATTTGTCGAGATTCTGATCCGGATTTTCCATGAGCTTGGCGCGGAGCCAGAGCTTGAAGTCCCGCACATCCGAAAAGACCGGATACTCCAGTTCGCTGAAGACACGCTGAATGTGGTTCTTGCGGAAGAACTTCATGTCCTCCTGATAGCAAAGTTCGCTCGGATACGGCATTTCATTGTGTTCACGGTAAGCCACGCAATAATCCCAGACAGAGATATGGTCCGCGACTTTCGACCATTCCAGGATCAGCTCCCGGAAGATTTTATTGCCGGGATCGGTCCGGGGAAGCGCATGGTTGCCCCGTGTGTCGCAGAGCCCGACCAGCACATTCTTTTCCGCCTTGAGATTTTTCGGCGGCTCTTCCGTCTTCTGATACGCAAAGGTGGAGATCAGAATATCGGGGTGTTCCTTTGCAATTTCACGGGCGATGGAGTTGACGAAGTCGATCATCACGCCGCTTTCCGAACCGCCGTAACGGGCAATCAGAGCCTTGCATTCCGGACACTGGCAATGGTCGGAATTGTCATTCTGGGAAATATCGTAGATTCGCGGCGCGGGAATTCCGCTTTTCTCCGCGGCGGCTTTGCCGTCGGCTATGTATTTTCGCAACTGCTCCAGAAAGATCCGGCGGACTTCCGGGTTGGAGAGACACGGCTGCGATGTGTATTCCCCGCCCTGTTTCTTTCCGGGCACGCGTTTGCCGTTTCTCATGGCGAAGTATTCCGGATGTTCCCGTCCATATTTTTCAGGAGGCATATAGGCGCCGAACGTATGGCAGAAGACCGGGGGACCGAAGAGATTGAAGCCTCCATATTCCTGGCTGAGACGCTCCAGACTGTCGCCATCTCCGTTCAGACGCATTTTTGTGGCGAACGCCCCTTTGTCGCGGGCGTACATGCTGAAAATCTCGCGGGAGGGGAAGGCGGGTTCGCCGTGAAGGGCAATGTCTTTCAAAGGAAGTTTCCCGAACTTCGGCACCTCTTCCTCACGCGGATTGAAGAAGATGACTCCGCAGGAATCTTCCAGATAATGATAAACGGCATAGAAAAGAGCCCTTGTCGAACCGCCGGAAAAGAGGAGTCCGTCGGGAGTGCTGACGACTTTCCATTCCTCGGCATGGAGTTTTTTGTCGAGTTCCATCCGGAACACGGGGGATTTCGCCGTTGCGGAATCGTTGACGATCCGGGGTTCTTCGCCTGTCAACTGACGGAGATATTTCTGAAGTTCCAGCGCGGACTGGCGGATGCCCGGAAGATTGCCGGACGCGGGAACGATGTCAAGCGCGGGAAGAGTCCAGGCGCAGAGGACGGACATGAGACAGAGAAGTTGTTTTTTCATTTTGGGTGCTTTCTTTTCCGGTTATTCGCAGTCACTGTTTTTTAAGGCGCGCTGACCGCTGACGCTGCCGTCCATGTGGAGGGCGTTGGTTTTTCCTTTGTGCGGATACCCCATCCGGGCAAAGTTGGTTTCCGCGACACAGCCGCCGAATCCATTCCAGGTCTGGGGAAGAACCCTTTGGGAATCCGTCAGCTGGATGATTGTCGATGGCTTCTGGATATTCGGGCGTTTCATGTAATATTTCAAACAGGGACTCCGATGCGGCTGGCTTCCGCTCCGGGCGGAAACGGCCCAGTTGAAAACGTAGCTCCACTTGCGGTAGGGGGTGGCGTAGCCGCAGTCCGACATGGTCCCGAATTGGACGTCGCGCGGGTCGATGGGACAGACATTGTAGCCGGTTCCCGTCTGCCACTGTTTCAACGTGGAATTGGGGGAAATATAGTAACGGTAGTATGTAAAGAAGTCTTCCCAGCCGCGCGAAAGGGCGGATACCTGACTTCGCAGCGATTCCGGCACGCCGTTCTCCGTGTGTCGCGGCAGATAGTCGTTGTAATCGTTGCTGTAATACTGAAAGGCAAGCCCCCACTGCTTGAGGTTGTTGATGCACTGGATCGACTGTGCGGCTCTTTTCGCCTCATTCAGAGCGGGCAGAAGCATTCCGGCCAGAATCGCGATGATCGCAATTACAACGAGGAGTTCGATTAATGTGAACCGGTTCCGATTTTCATGACTTTCTCTTCTTTTCATGATGATCTCCTTTCCTTTTTTTTCAATCGATCTTTTTGTTTTCATTCGAATTCCAGCCGGTTTTGAAACAGGGTACGGAAGCATTCGCACACGGCGCGGACCGACATGCCCGCCGCGGGACAGTTGACCTCGCTTTGCAGAAGCGACAAGCGGGGCGCTTTGCAGAGTTCATCCAGAAGCGTATTCCAACGGACGGTCCCCCGGCCCGGCGGAAGATGAAGGTCGAGCGTTCCATCGTTGTCGTGCAGATGAACGCAGACAATGTCCTTCCGCATGTCGCGGAACGTTTCGAGCGATTCCGGCGAAGCGTCCATGACATTGGCGTGTCCGCTGTCGTAACAGAACCCGAACGACGGCGAGGAAAAGCGTTCCGCGAAGGGACGCAGTTCGAATCGGTTTCCGCCGGGATGTTCCGCATTTTCCAGCGTCAGGACAATTCCGTTCTTTTCCGCCTCGGGAAGAAGTTCGGAAAGAGTCCGGCAGGCCGCTTCGAATTCCGCCGCCGGAGAAATTCCTTCCTGAAAAACGCCCAGGTGCATCGTATAGACGCCCGCGTCCAGCTGTCCGGCGATACGGAGAAACTTCTTGTGGAGTTCGACGGAAGCGCGCCGGAGCGAGTCCTCGCAGCAGCGCAAATCGAACTGGGGCCCGAAAGGCGCGTGGACCCCTTTCATGGAAAGCGAGGCTTCCTTCAGGAGTGTTTCGAGGCAGGACAGAAAACCGGGTTCCTCCACCGCCCGCATTCCCCAGCCGGGACTCATGGCGATGTGCCGGGCCCCGTTGTCGCGGAATTCCGCGAACAGCATCGGCCACAGTTCATCGTCATATTTCTGCAGCGAGAAGAAATGGGAGAACGGAACCGTTTTCATCATGACACCTCGAAGGAAAAAATGTGTGCTCTTTCCGCGCCCCAGGTTTCCAGAACGACCAGACGGAAAACTGTGGTTTCAACCGGGTCGAAGGAAACCCGTCTCATTCTCAAAAAATTCGAACCTTCTTCATATACCGTTACGTATTTCCCGCCGGACAGCGCCTCCAGACGAAAGGCCTTTGCGAGCATCGGCGGCATCTTGACAAACGTGTCGATCCCCTCGTGCTTGTGTTGACGCTTCCCCTTGAATTCGAGGTTGGTGTCGAAAATGATCCGGCAGGACCGGATTTCGACGGGAGTCTCGAATGTATAGGAGGCGAATTCGCCCGGTGCAAACCATGCGCCGTTGTCCTGATCGTCCCACGGACGGTCCATGCCGTTCCGGAGAACTTCGTGCGAAACCGCGGCTTTCAGGGTGAGCGGGGAAATTTCCCGCTTTCCGTTCGGGATGAACTGGTCGTCTTCCATGAGCTCGTTCCGGAGTTCGCCGATGTGTTTTTCATAGATTTCACGGGGCGGACAGTGGTTCCGGAAGGCCATCGCCGCGGCGGTTCCGACCGCCTGTCCGAGCACGGAACAGGTTCCCATGACACGGGTTGAACTGATTCCCATGTGGCTGGCAGAGATGTTGCGGCCGGCGAAGAAAAGGTTGTCGATGTTTCTGGAATACAGCGACCGGAACGGAATTCCATAGGGGGATGGCGTCTCGAAACTCTGGCTGGGGGTGTCGTGATTGAAAAAAGCCTCCGGGCTGTGGTCATCCAGCGGCCAGCCGCCGTGCCCGACGGCATCCGGGAAATCCCCGCCGGACAGCACATCCTGCTGGGTCAGCACGTAATCACCAACGTAACGGGCGCTTTCCCGCTTTCCGGGGAGACTCCCGATCCAGTCGAGTTCCCAGTTGCGGGCCCTGCCGTCGGGATGGTTTTTCAGGTAGTCCCAGACGCCGTAAGTAATCTTTTTGAGCTCCTTCTGGATCGTTCCGGCATCGGCAACCGTATCGCAGGTCCCGCCGTATTCCAGCCACCAGAAGTTGTTTTCGGGGATGTCGAGCCGCCTGTTTTTCGGAATGGTCTCATCGTTGAAGAAATACGCCCATTCCGGTTTGTGGAATTCCCGGTGTTCCCTGATTTCCCGGAGTTGCATCAGAAGGGAGTTGCCCATCGTGAAGGAATCGGAGATTTCCGGAGCGTAGGATTCCCCGTAGACGTCCCGGCCTTCGCGTCCGGTGACGTAGTCGGCGCCGGAGAGCCGCAGAATGCTGTCCCCGGAACAATCGGCAAAGAGAGTTCCCCGGACGGTGTAGGAGCAATATTCGTTTCCGTTCCAGGCAGTGACGGACTCAATGCGGGTTCCGTCCATTTTGACGGATTGGACGCTCGTGTTGAGCAGCAGGGTGATGTTGCTTTCCCGGACGACCGCTGAATAAAAGATGTCATCCCACAGCGTGTAGCGCAACAGGGGATTGTAATAGTAATTCATCATCTGGAGTTCTTCGAGGATTCCGGTTTCCTTGCAGAAGTCCTTCTGCGCACCGGTGATTCCCATGCGTATTTCGCTGGAGGCGTTTCCTCCAAGCATCGGACGGTCCTGTATGAGTATGACTTTGATTCCGTGACGCGCCGCGGCAATCGCCGCGCTGATCCCGGAGAGTCCCCCGCCGACCACGACGAACGGACTTTCCAGCGTTCTTTCCGTGATGACCGGGGCGTTATGATTTGTTTTCAGCATTTTCCATCCCACTGTTTGAAACACGTATCTGATCCGGAATCCGCTATCCGCAAAAGAGGCCGTTTTTTTTTCGCGGTCCCTGCGGGAACTCCTGTTTTCTATAAACATAATTTATTCAGACCGCTGAAAAAAACAATAGGCAAGGGAGGCTTTCTCATCGATAAAAATAAATAATTTATTGCATTCCGGCATGGACGGTGTATAGTCATTCCCATCACATTGAACCCGGATGGGAAACGGAGAATTTCACATTGAAACAGGTGAATTCCAGCATGGTGGCCAAAGCGGCCGGAGTCGCGCAGAGCACGGTTTCGCTTGTCATCAACAACTCGCCCCGTGTTTCGGACGAGACCCGCATACGGGTTCTTCGCGCGGCCCGGGAGCTGGGATATATTCTGGAGCCTCAGAACAAACGGCTTCTGATCGGGGTGGTGATCTCGCGGAACCAGCCGATCAAGAGCTGGCAGGCAATGATCCTTTCCGCGCTCAAGGAGGAGATATACAAACGTTCCTACCGCATGGAGATCATTTGCAGCGACGACATTCCCCTGTTGAACGACAGGCTTGTTTCCGGGGCAATTTCCATTACCACCGATCCGAAACTCAATGATGCCTGGAGCCGGTTGAAGAACCTGAGCCTTGTCCGTTTGAACGGGCCCCACTCCAATCTCGACAACATCTATTCCGTTTCGCAAGATGTCAAGCACGACCTCCGGGAGATGATGCGGCCGCTTCTGGAGGCGGGACATACCCGGATCGGCCTTTTCCTCCAGAAGACATTCGAACACGAACAGAACGAGGACCCTCCCCACAGCAATGTCTTCCGTGAAATCATGGCCGAACGGGGAGAGCGCCATCCGGAGGAGCTGATCAGTTTTGCGGACAACCGGGATGTCCATCTCCGTCTGATGGAACTCCTTTCGAAAGGCGTTACCGCATTGATCGTCATTCCATGCGACATCGTGTTCAACGTCTGCCGTGAATTGTATCTGATGAAGTTGAACGTCCCGAAGGACATTTCCCTTGTGACCCTCGAATATAAAGACATCTGCGAAAACTGGACCCCTGCCCTGACCGCGCTTCTCCGCGACTATCCGAAAATGTGCGCCGAAGCGCTCAATCTTCTGGAACGGACGCTCAAGCCGGACGGAACGGTCAAAAACATTCTGATTCCGGGCCGGATCATTGAAAGGGAATCCGTTGCTCCGCCTCCGGGAAGCAGGAAAAAATGAACAGTCGCCGGATTCCTTTCCGCAATGTTTCACCGCGGATTTACGAACATCGGGAACGGGTCCGGCTTGAAGGATGAACTACCCCGATGCAATGCACGCGGGGGATTGGAATTTCGTGCTCCATACGACAAGGACAAAGTCCTTGAAATCCTGTCGGAAATGATCTGATTCCTTGCTGTGCGGTCGCGGTCAAAGCAGGAGAGTCGCCTGGACTGCATGAATCTTGAAAACGGTTCCAGGCAGACCGGAAAGAACAATCATGGAGTTTTTCGGGACGATGATGCGTTTTTCGGGTGCAAGGGCACTGTCATACAACGGTTCCTGATTTTGTGAAAAAACATGCATCCGGCCGTTTTCCGGCATCGTTGCTTCAATCTCAAGATTCTCTTTGGCCCGCCTCCATTGGTTGAGACCGTCGGTTCCGATTGTGACGGAATGTTCCCCGGCTCCCAGAGATACTGCAGCATCGACAGGACTATAAAGCAAGTCGGACAGCTGTACCCAGGTCGCGCCGTTTTTTTCGATCAGCTTCAATTCCGTCTGATCCCGAATGGCATCGAAAGGCATTCCCGCATACTCCGGGGTTTCGATCCTCTTGACGCCAAGAAAGTAGACATATCCCGGCAGGTCTTTGCGGAGAAAAGATTTCGTGAGATATGCTTCCGCCAAATCCGGCGAGTCAAAGGGGGAGGTATTACGCCAAAGCCATTGCCGTCCATCCATATTGACTTTGAGGCGCACGGGGTTTTTCCGCGGGTTGGCTTTCTGGAACATGACATTGTCCAATCCAAAGATGGGATTGGAGGAGACAATGTAAGAGTTGCCGTTGGATGACTTGAAGTAAAAACGCTCTCCTCTGTCATTGAAGTATGTATCGTCAAGATAGGAATAGCCCCCTTTGACACTGTCTCCGTCGATATTGCAATTTTTGACGGTCAGTCTGTTTGACTTGAAGTCGAACTCGATCTTAAGAAGAGTCGCACCGGCCGCGTAATAACCGGCAAATGAAGCTTCGCTGTCCGGAATCTTGCCGCCTTCGGGAGGCTGGAGTCGCTTCGGTTCCTGCTTCCGTTCAAACAAAAGCGCATCGAGAATGTTGAAGGCAATGTCCATGACTTTTCCGGTCGTGCCGGCCGCGAGGACTGCGACCGCAACACGTTTTTCCGGCACGACAAAGACCATCGAATGATATTCCCCGGTCCCCCCGCTTTTTCCAAGGACTTGAATCCCCTTGTTCTCATACAGGGGAATGCCTGTCAGGTCCCAGCCCAGCCCGAAGGAGATTTCAGGATTGCGCAGCTTCAATGGAGATGCGGCGGGCTGAGGCAACTTCATTTGTTTGACGACCCCCGCCGGGAAAAAAGCTTTGCCGCCGACAACGGCATCGACAAAGTAACAAAGTTCCTCCGGCGTGGAGGAAAGACCGCCCGCGCCAAGGAACGATAACGCTTCCGGCGACAGCGGCAAACCGCTTTCCGGATCATAAAATCTTGCCGTTCCATCTTTGCTTTTCAGGTCCCCGACCGAAACGTCGGTCTGCTTCAGCCCCAGCGGATTGAAGATTCTCTTTTTGAGAAAGTCCCGATAGGACATGCCCGATGTCCGTTCGACAACGATTTCCGCCAGCGTGAAGCCATCGTTGCAATAGACGGCCATTGCGCCCGGTTTATGTTTGAGTCCGGCTCTGGAGAGTGTCGCAAGGGTCTCCTGTTTCAGTCCGGGATTGTATTTGAATCCGTAGGCTGAAACACATTCCGTGCCCGGCAGTCCGCTGGTATGGTTCAGAAGCATCCTGACGGTGATGTCTTTATAGCGGGGATCGGCCATTTTGAATTCGGGGATATAGTCGGCAACAGGCTTGTCCAGAGAGAGTTTGCCTTCTTCGGCCAGGAGAAGAGCGGCAACCGCGACATAGACTTTGCTGATGGAACCGATATTGTAAAGAGTCTTCGGGTCGGCGGGGATGCTTTTTTCCCGGTCGGCCATTCCGAAGCCTTCGGAATAAACAATTTTGCCGTCTGCCATGATCGCTACGGACGCACTGGACGTATTGCCCGAGCCGACCGCCTGCCATAGTTGCCGCCGTGCGACAGCACGGGCGTCATCGAGCCGGAGCCCCTGCCCCGTTCCCTCCGGAGCACCGGCAAAAACCTGCGGTGATACAAAACAAAAGCCAAGGAAAACGGCGAGCCCGACGGCAAATGGTATCCGCAGCGTGTTCCTGCTCCGTTTTTGAATTTCGATGGATGCAAATCGAAAAATTTCTTTTCGCATTGCCGATGCCGCTTGAATTTTGCCCCTCATCACAACGGTGTCCTTTCTTTTACGCGGACGCTCCCCAAAACGCAAAAACCAATTGAAATTCAAGATTGGCGTCAACGCACTTTGCATACTATATACCGTTGGCTGAAGGACTGCAAGCTGCGGAAAAATTTCCTGTAATACTGACTTGAAATCTTAAGGTCAGTAACACTTGAATTGTATTGAACTCATGAGAAGTTTTTTCTTACGGATGCATTCATGCCTCTTGGACAATCATTCGATTTGACACAAACCGAGGTAGGTTCGTGACTCCGTCACGAACTGAATTTTCTTCCTTCAGTTCGGCAGGGGACTGCCGAACCTACCCGAAACGTCGCAATGCAGGAAATGTCTTGAACTCAAATATAACTTTTACAACCTCTAAGAATGCAAATTGGTATAAAAGTAGAATAACGGACGGATTGCGGTGATTTTGCCGATGACCGCAAAGAGGGTCATTTCTCTGATTTTTGGTAACGGAACAGGTCCAGAGCTTTGCATCGGCCAAGGCGTACCCTGTCGCGTTGTTTACACGGACAGGGCACGTTCCGGCTCCAGTTTCAGGGATTATTCAAGCTCCACGATGGCGAAGGAATGGAAGTCCAGCGTCAGTTTCAGTTTCCCGTTCGAACAGGACTGGATCGAAGAACCGAAATCTC
Organism: uncultured Victivallales bacterium; assembly: GCA_964462755.1. Classification (GTDB taxonomy): domain Bacteria; phylum Verrucomicrobiota; class Lentisphaeria; order Victivallales; family UBA1829; genus SIG94. The sequence continues at coordinate 15,897 of CAYWZD010000028.1, forward strand.
CGAGTTTCAGGGGTGCTCTGGTCGGAGGCACCCGTTCCTTGCGGCGCTGTTCTTCCAGCCACGCGTAGTCGGGGTCCGGCGCTGTCATGCAGTCGATCGCCTTCGAGAAAGGCTTCATTCCAAGTTTTTTTGCATTGAAGTCGATTTCGACCGACTGTTTTTCATGACCTTTCCCGATGTGGGAGATGACCGCCAGCGCTTTCTTGCCGCCGGGCTGTTTGTAGACACTCACAAAGATATCTTTCCCGCGGATTACCTCCGCCGGATGCTTCCAGTAGCCGAAGAATTCGGACTGCGGCACGCCGAACTTCTTGTAGATCCGGATGAGCTTGTCGAAAATGCCATAGTGACAGCGGCATCCGCTCGGAAGAGTATTGTGGGGCAGAGCACCAGCAAGAAACGCCTTTGTGATCCGGAATTTGTAGAGTTCAGGATCTTCTTTTCCGCCGCCGTATTCGGGCATGAGGACATCATTGGACTGATAATCGGCATTGGTCAGTCCGAACGGCAGGGAATTGAGTTCGTTGGCAAACATCGTCACATCATAGGTGTCCAGGATATCCTTGCCCTGATGCATGATGGTGCTGCTCTGCTGTCGGATGTGCTCCCCGTTGAAAAGGTGGGTTGCAAACGTCATGCCCGGCAGCTGCACCGTGTCGGTGTTGTGAAGCATCACAATCGGGTCCTTGATCCCGGCGTCCAGCTGAATGAGGCAGAGCCGCCGGTAGAATTCCCTCTGTGCGAGCAGGGGATTGCGGTTGTTGCACCCATGCTCCGCATTGCTGCAGGTCGGCACGGTTCCGAAGTCGAGATAGATGCCGTCCATCTTGAAGAAGTCCAGCATGTTTTTGAACTTATACATGAAGAACGCGTTGGCGCCGGATCTCGGACAGCAGTCATAGATGAAGAATTTGCGCCCGTTGTCATCATAGTCGAGGATATGTTCCGGAACCATCTTCCATTCCTCCTTGAAGGCGGCGACTTCCGGATACTCGTCGGTCAGGTAACGGTCGATGGCATAAGGCATGAAGCGGGTTTTGAATTTTCTCGCCTGATCGATCTGCTGGAGGATTACGGCGTTTTTCGGATTGTTCTTGAAACCCGGAATGTCTCCAAAAGTTCCACCCAGATTATTGCCGCCGTATCCGAGGACCAGATCGATGATGCCTTCCGGACGGTTCATCGGGGTGCAGAACGCCCATGTGAAGAAATTGCACGGATAATTTTTCGGCAGAGGCCGGACCGGACTGGCCAGCAGACCGAATTCGAAGGAGAACGTCTCCCCGGGCTTCAGGGCGTCGGCAAGCGAAACTTCGTAAACGGCTTCACGCTTGTTTTTAACAATGGTATTGACTTCCTGCGACCGGTTTTTCCAGCCGTTGCGCGTTTCCGTGAAGAAGCACAGTCCCTTGTCTTCGGACCCGATCCAGACCACCGGAAAGAAATGGAAGGAACGTTTCCCGTCGTTGAGTTTCTCCGTCAGTTTGGAACCCCAGGAAATGGACTCCGAACTGGTGTGGAGATACCGCGCCAGATCCCCCGGCATGGGGATGCGGATGCAAAGATTCTTCAGCGGCTCTTTGGCTTTGACCGTGACGTTGAAATAGGAAATGCCGTCATACTCAACCCATGCATGATTGACAACCGAACAGACCGGGCTGTCATAGTCTGCCGTCAGTTCGGCGCGGTGGGGTTCGATTTTGTCCACACGGACTTTTGCCCCGGAAAGCGGCTTTCCGTCCGCCTCCAGCGCGACCGGCCCGTCCAGCATCGGTTCTTTCTGGGAAATGATTGCGGCGGGGAAGAGGGAGTTTTTCCATTCATAGGTGCGTCCCCACATGGAAACCGTCAGTCCGTTGTCGGTTTTCCGGGCTTCCAGCGGAGTGAACGGCGGAATGATCCGGTTGTCGAAAGTCATCTTCGACCATTCGCCGATGCCGGGAAAATGGAATTTCGTCTGATAGAGAATCTTTCCGCTCTTTCCGGTCAGCTCCATCGTATAGTCTCCGGCCGCATTGCTTTTCTCAAACGGGACCGTGAATGATTCCCGGTCGCCGAGAGGTTCGGACGCGATCGTCTTGCCTTTTCCATCTTGGAGCGTGAGCTGGAACGGAGCGTCTTTTCCGAATTTTTCAAGGATCATGAAGCGTTTTACATTGACCAGAAGTTTCCCCTGAAGGAAACGGGGCGAAACCGTGAAAAATTCTTCGTTGAGGCGGAACGGCAGAAGCTGGCTCATCAGGACTTTCTTTCCCTGACGGAGAGTGAAGAGGAGCGCATCGTAACAGGTCTGACGGATGGGAATGCTGACGGTTTCGATCTTTTGCGTTCCCGCGGGGATGCGGAAATCCTTGGAGAAAAGAACAGTTGCAGGAATGCTGCCATCCATGGCGGCTCCGCTGACCTCATAAGTCACGTCTGCCGAAACCGGGGAAAAGAAGGAGAGTTTCTGGACCAGCGAGCCGAATTCCGGGCTGTTCTGTTCGAGCACCTGCATGGAGGGGACTTGCTCGCATGCCGCCTGCTGAAAGACTTTGTCGTCGACATAGTTTCCATTCCATGCGCTGGAACTCAGGCATTCACATCCGACCAGCAGCCAGGAACGGCTGAAGTTGAGGGAGAACCCTTCCTTCGGGGGGCCGTCGAACCCGAGTGTCTTCCAGGGAATCGCCACTTCACCCTGCCAGAGCTTGCGGTCGTCGATGCGATGGGAAAGAGTGGTCCTGTAGTCCCATTCGCCGTTCCAGTTCGAATCGGAAAGCTTGCTGGCGCTGCTGCCGCCGGCCACATTTCCGGCAAAGCGGTACATCTCTTTGCCTGCCTTGATTCTGAACTCGAAGGATTCATATCCCCAGGCTTCCTCGCCTTTGGCGCCGGATTTCCGGTTGTTGCCCATGCGGATGGCGGCGTTGCGGGGAAAGAGGGTCGTAAAACCGAGATACAGATTGTTATTATCCCACATATATTGGAAGGTATTCGGAGGCAGACGCCAGCCCTTGAAGGGATTTCCGCGCAGATCGGCCAGTCCGATGAATGAACCGGCCTGATCCCAGGCCTTGTCGTCCAGTTTTCCGTCGACGACCGGAGGGGCCGATGTCTCCGGAATGGAGAGCCGGGCGGGATACCGTTCCGAAGCTTGTGTCGCCTTCACGCCGCATTCATTCATGATTTCTCCCGGTGTCAACGCCCGGTTCCAGACTTTGAGCAGGCCGATCCGGGTTTCATCTCCCCAGGGAGCCGGCTTGTACCATCCGTCGGAATACGGGCCGATGTTCAGGTTCCGGACGTTCTTGACGGGAA
>CAYWZD010000029.1:0-19014 GCA_964462755.1 uncultured Victivallales bacterium
CCGGACTGTCCGCATTTTTCTTTTGAGCAGAACCCGGACAATCCGGAAAAACTGCGGATGCTCTACAATCCGGCTTGCCGTCGCCTGACGCCTTTGTCGGGGGATACCCGTGTCTTGAGCCGTCTCTGGAAAATCCCGTATGCCGGCGTAACGGAAAAAAAAGAAGTCGGGATTGGAAGCACTTCCTTTCTCAATCGTTACAATGCGCGTGTCGTTGTCTGGTGCGGGACGCCCGACGTCTACATCACTTCCCCGGAACGGAAGCGCTGGCTGGAGTCGATTCTAAACGAACTGTCGGATATTCCGCTGACGGTTGCAAACGAACAAGACATTTATGTTCGCGTCGGATGCAATGATTGCGGAGAAACGCTTGTCGCTGTTTTCAACCTCAATTTCGAACCGTTGAGGGAGATTCTGCTCCGTTGCAAAAGGAAACCTGAATCCATCCGCATGCTTCTGCCCGATGGGAACTGGCGGGATGCCTCGTTTTCCATTTCTCCCGAGTGTGTAGCGATTTCAGAACCGCTGGAGATTTACTGTCCGTTGATTTTGAAGCTGACTTGAGCCGACATTTCATCCCGACTGTCAAAGGGAGGGATGTATCGAACGGAAATGGGCGACATAGGCTTTCGGATTCACGCCGGACGACTGCTTGAATTTCCGGCTGAAGTGGAATTCATCGCAGTAACCGAGCTTTTCCGCAATTTCCGAAAGTTTCAGTTCTCCTTTCTGAAGGAGCGCGCATGCCTGACGGAAACGTTCGTTTTCACGGAATTTTCCCGGGGAACAGCCGACAATCTGGTGGAACAACGCCAGAAAACGGGAAGGGGAGAGATTGACTTTCCGTGCGAGGCGCGAAAGCGGAATGCGTTCGGCGGGATGAGTCGCTATGAGCTGGAATACTGGCACGAGCCGTTCCATGTCGCCGCGCCAGGAGGGCGGGAGACGATTGCGCACTCCGAAGCGGAGCAGTTCTGAAACCATGTCGAATCCCAGCAGCTGCTGGCGCGCCGAATCGAAGAAATCCAGATTTTCCGGGAGTTTCACCAGATCCAGCATTCTCTGTTTGATCCGTTCGTTTTTTCCGATCACCGGGGGAACATCATAGAAACTCAACAGGTCGAGAGAGCCGAGAATCCGCATCCGGAAATGAATCCAGAGACTTTGGCAGGGCGGTGATGCGGAGAGGTTGCTGTGTCTATGAGAGACACCTGCCGGAATAAATACGATTTCATCCGTTTTGCATTTAACCGGTTCGGCTCCGGCGATTTCCAGGAGAGTTTTTGGATTGTCTTTTTTTACATCATCAAAAACGACACAACAGAGATGAAATGGCAATGTCCGCCAACCGGTTGTGCTGCCGGGGTCCGTTGTTGTCAGTGCGCCGACGAGAAATTCGAAATGGGGGTCCAGCGGGAGTGCTTTTTTCCCGCTGCCCGGATCGGGCTGCCGTCTGGGGATATTTTCCATTTCAGGAATTTTGTTCATGTTTTCAGTAATTCCGTCAATTCAAATTCTATATTCACGGTGTAATATATGCGCGGAAAATCAAAAAGCAAATCTCGCCGGACGTCTGAAAGATCGATTTCAAATACCTGGGATTTGCCGGATGATTCGTCCGCACGTCATGTGATGCGGAAAACAGTTAAAGAGGAGTCGTCGGATATGCGCCTTGCCATTTGTCTCGGGATTTTTCTTGCGCTTCAGATCACAGCTGCTCTGTTTTTCAAATGGAGCAGTCTGGCGCCCGCCCGCTACTGGCCCGGATTCATTCTCGGCAACCTGTTCGGCATGGTGAGCATTCTGCTGCTGATTCAGCTTCACCGGCAGATGGACCCCGCTTCGGTACTGGGCATTACAACCGGGGCTTCCTTCCTCTTGTGCCAGATTGCCCTGCTGCTGGTGTTCCGTCAGGGGATTCCTCCTGCCGGCTGGGTGGGAATTGCCCTGATCCTTGCGGGAACGCTTGTATTCGCGTTCTATTCCCCGATGGTGAAATCCTGACCCGGCTCTGGGCGGACACGAATATTACTGACAGTCCCCTGAAAGGCCCGGTTGCCGGATGTGGGCATTTCAGGAGAACGTAAGTATCAGCGGGATTCCTTTTCCGAAATGCCGATGAGAAGAAAATGGTTGCCTTCCAGCGACAGGTTTTCCAGTGAAGAGAGGGAAAGTTCCTTTTTATTCCAGAGGTCCTGGAGGCGAACCTTTTCCGGGGAAAGGTTCAATGCCTTCCAGTCTACTTTCAGGGACGGTTTGCCTGTTTCCCGTTTGGAATTGGCGATGACCAGCATTCGAGAGAAGGGAGAAGGCGTTTGCCATCCATACCATGAACACAGGATTCCCGGGGTCCCGGAGCGAACAGCGTCCGAAATCCAGTAGGGATGAAAGTCCGCTTGCGCCAGATGGACTTCGTCTTTGATCCGCCGCCACGTGGAGACAACTTTTCCGCCCCAGACTCCCGGTGTGATTCCGAGGTTGTGAAGTAAAGCCGGCGCAATTGCATGAATTCCGTATTCCTCACTCAGAATTTCAGTTCTTTTCGACTTGAGTTCGGGAACGAATTCCGCCGCGCGACAGAGCTGGATGATCTCATAGATTCCCACTCCGCGGATTTCCGCGTTATAGGCGCACTGATATTCTTCCGGCGGAATGCCTTCAAAATAGAAGTATTTCGGGTTCTTCCCGACTTCCCATATATATTGTTCTCCCGGAATCCAGGAATCTCCGAAGTCGTGAACGAAGGGGAAGAAGTAGTTATGGGCGTGGTTCAGAAGGTTGGCGTCATATTTTTTGTGAAGCTTGTATATGCGCATGAGATAATTGCGGAGACCGAGCGCGATCGACTTGGAAAAAGGTTTTCCGAAAGCGTCGATGCCGCCGCATCCGTGAAGGGCATTGTCGCAGGAGACCACATGACAGATGTCATAATAGATTCCTCCCAGATCGGGGTGGTCGGCAAAGAACTTTTCCGTGCGGGCCGCATACAGGTCCCGGGCCGGGGTCATGGGGCAGAACGGATAAAGGATGATCCCCTTGCCGTCTCCGTCTTTGAATCCGCCCCAGGTGGTTGGCGGCGTGAGCATCCATTCCCGCTCAAAAAAGAGGAATTCCGGCTGATTGGTCGCAATATGGACCGGCATGGTGTAGATCGTCAGGCGCGCATTCCGTTTTTGCTTCAGGTTCTGTGTGAACCGGGTCATTGCGGCATCATCGAACGGGCGCATGGTTGTCAGGGAGTCGATGGCCGAGGCGGCTTTCGGGTTGGTTCCGCTTTCATAGTTGACATGAAAATTGGTCCGGGGGTGTCCGAAGCCGAAGTTCACATTCTGCCAATCTTTCGGGGGACGCCGTGAAGGTGTGGCCTGAAACATCATGGTATAGGCGGCCTTCCGTTCGAGACGGCATTTCCGGGAAATGATTCCGATATTCACGTCTACCTTATCTCCGGTGCGCCGGAGCGTGATCTGCTTTTCATCGGGAGCGTTCACGAAATTGGCGTCGGATTCGCACCACCATGCGAGACCGTTTTCAACGCCGGTCAGCCACAGAAGGGAATTGTTCTGCTTCGGGGTGTAGTGCAGCCGGAGCGAATTGTTTTCCCACTTCTGATAATTGGGGTTCATCACATACCGCGCGGCGTTGGCCGGCATGCTCCACTGAAGGTTCAGGGATGTGATTTCGAGTGGTGTCGACGGCATCAATTCCAGCGTAAAACAGTACATCCCATCAAACCAGAGTTCGCCTTTCCACAGGACAGAAGCCGTTCCTGCGCGACCCTGTGCGGAGATTTCCGCTTTCTCCTGTCCCGCCTGCGCAATTTGAAGTTCAGACCATTCGAACGGCTGTCCGTTCAGGAGGAGTTTCGGGGGAGCATTCAGAACGGTTTGTCCGCGGGAGACGATTCCCGAGGGGAACGGAGAGTTTGCGAAGGTGTAGACGCGGTCCAGAACACGAATGATTTTTCCTTCCACGACAATCGGTATCCATGGGGGAGGGACCGAATGATCCCTGTTCGCATACGAAGCGATTGCCTTCCGATCGGGAATCATGATTTTCTGTTCCGCAAGAAAACGGATGCCATCGGGCCGGACCCGGATCAGGTATTGCCGGTTTTCCTTCATCCCGGCGGGGAAGGGAAGGGTGACTTCCCCGTGCTTCCGGACGACTTTGAACGGAACTTCCGCGAGAACTTCCTTCCCGGAGGCATCCGTCAGAAAAACCGTTCCTCCTGAACAGCTTGCATCCTGCACCTCAATTTGTATCCTGAAAAGGTCCTTTGACGGATAGCATTCGACGGCCAGCGTCAGCACCTCCTTGACGGTTTCCGGAAACTCCATTGAATACAGTATTGTATTGTCCGGGGCGCGGGTCTCCATCTGGAAAATATAGCGTCCGGGGGAAACGGTTTTTCGGAAGGATTTTCCGGAGACGACTTGTTCTTTCGAGATTACTTTTCCCTCATTGTCCTTCAGGGTAAATTCTGTGATGCTTGCCCCATTCTTTATGTTCGTGAAAAAATGGAGGTCTCCATTTTTCAAGTCGCCACGATTCTCGAAAATAACGGCCAGCGGGTCTGTTCCGAAACGGACCTTTCCGCAGAGTTCCTTGTCGCTGTATGACTTGTGCGGGAGAAGCATTCCCCATGCATGGAAAGCGGGATGTTTCGACTGTTCGTTATAGGCGAAATTCGCCGGGAGAATATCGCCGGGATCGACTTTTCCAAGAGATGTCAGCGGCAGGGTAAGCTCCATGCTCCATCCGTCTTCGGAGCGGAATGCCGCAGTCTTGACGCCTGAACTCCATTCTTTCCGGCCGTCCAGCGCATCGTAAACGGTTCCCAGCGGGGAGATGATGAGTTGACGGTGTTTTCCGTCCTTTCCGTAAAAATGCACCTCAAAACTGTCTTCCAGCCACAATTCGCTGTCCGGTTCCGTACGGAGCGCTTTCGTCGCCGGACGGGTTGCACGCATTGCGATATACAGCGTGTTGAAATCGGTCTGAAGGAAGGCAGTCGCGGCTGAATCAGGCTGATTTCTGTCCTTCGGAGACTGACGGCGGATCGGTATGGAAGAGGCGTTTTCCCATTCGGCGGGATCGATCTTTCCGTCAAGGGTTATCTTCGGCCGGGTTTGGGGAACCGTGACACGGGGCGGTTCGATGACTGCGGTTTTGACCGGAGGAACGGCCTTTTCATAGGCGGTAAGGATTTCCTCGGGAGAAAGACACCGGTCATAGATTTTCAGGTCGTCGAACGCCGTCGCATATTCCTTGTTGACATGCCACCATTCATATTCGTTAAGCGTCATCGCTCCTATCTTCAACGGATCCGGAAGAATAAAACCAGCGCCCAGTTTCTTTGCCTGTGAAGGGGTGTCGCATTTCCCGTTGATGTAGAGCCGCATTTCTCCGCGGTTCCAGACGGTATCCAGTTTGTACCAGTTTCCCGCTTTCCATGACTTGGTGGATGCTTGTGCCGAATATACCTGCTCCTTGACCTTGATGTAGAATGTGAGCGTCGGCATTGTCATCTGCTTGTAAATCAGGAAGACAAAATCAGGTTCGCGGATCTGGAAGAAAATCTGGTAATAGGAATTGTCCGGCGCCCAATTTTCCGGCTTGACCCAGAGGGAAACCGTCCCCTGTTTCGGGTTGAAGTTGCCGACGGCGGAATATACGATCCGTTCTTTGCCGTTGAGGACAACCGCATTCGATTTCGGGGCGGCGATTCCGGGAGCCATCCTGAGCTGAAGGTCTTTCGGAATTCCGGACGCGTCGCGGGACCCTTTTGCGAAATCCGGCGTGGTGTTGTAGACGTCGAACGAACTTTTGAAGAGCAGCCCTTCCTCTTCCGCGAAAAGGGCACAGCAAGCGACTGTCAATGCAAGTATGAAACGGAACATGAAAGATTCTCCTTATTTGGCCGGATTGAAATATTTGTTTTCAAGAATATATGAGTAATCCATATCTCCCATGAGCCGATGGGGATTTACCACGGTGGAAACATGCCCGTCCGCCCAGAGAATGTTGGTGGAACCGAGATAACTTTGCAAATTGGGCGTGGTTTTTCCGTGCGGATTGGCCATGTTTACAATATAGCTGTCTTTTGGATATCGGTAGGGGCAGGTGTAGAAATATCCGGAACGCAGTCCCCCCACCGAGCTGACGCCTTCGGCGCCCATCACTTTTCCGGAGGCATTCCGGATACGGGTCATCTTGAACAGTGGATACGCTTTGTTCTCATTGACGGAATAGCCGCCGAAATAAATTCCGTTATAGGCGTAATTGAGGTAGCATGAGTTGGCGCTTTTGACCGCATCGTCTGCCGTATAATTCTTTCCTTCCGAAGTGAGGAGATTGTATGGCACGACACAAAAAGGGCGTGCAGTCGGGTAGACAAAAATTTTCCCGTTCAGCTTGTAGTTCTGGTAAAGTCTGACAATCCAAGTATCCTGAGTAATCTCTGCGACAATGTTGGTGAAGGTGCTTTTACTCAACGGAATGACATAGTCCGCACTGTCGTTGACATAGAAATGCATTGCGGACCCGATCTGTTTCTGGTTTCCGAGGCAGCTCATCGTGCGGGCTTTCTCCCGCGCCGTATTCAGGGCGGGCAGGAGCATTCCCGCGAGAATCGCGATGATTGCAATTACGATTAAAAGTTCAATCAGTGTGAAATGCCGGATGGAACGGCGGAAACATTTCCCTGTTGGATGTCGATTCAGCATAAATACCTCCCGTAAGTTATTTTTTCCGATGCATGTAAAGGCGTCCGAAACGTTCTTTGAGTTCAGAACAGAAATATTCTTCCGTCATTTTGCCCTGCAGCACATAATCCAGAAACATGTCGATCATGAACCGGGCATTGAACAATTCCGGGGATTCCGAGTAGGCGAGCATTCCATGAAGCGCCTGCAGATGGTTGGTTGCCGCATATTCCCCGGGAAGTATTTTTGAACACAGATTCCGGGCGGCCGGCTGTTGGATGGAATGGTTCGCCACCACATTCTGTCCCCGTTCCGAAGCCAGATATGATACAAAATTCCATGCCTCTTCGCGCAGGGGGCTGTTTCGTCCGATCACAATCTCGTTCCCGGACAACAGATACTTTCCGCCGGGGTTCAGCGGCATCGGGGAAACATGCCCCTTCGGCATGGACATCCCCGCCAGCGCCGCTTTATGAAGCGGAGACGCCGGGCCCGCGTGAAAATAGATTTTATATTGGTCCGCTCCATAGGAACCATATTTTTTTTCAGCGATGAACTCCCTGAAATAGCGGATGAACGGACGGATGGACTCCATCGTCAGACAGATTTCATTACGTTTTGTGTCGAACAGCGGGATTCCCATCCGGTAGAGATTTTCCGTCATGCCCTGAGAGAGAAAGATCAGGTGTTCCGGAAAATTTCCGGCCAGTCTTCCGCAGACTTCCATCAATTCTTTGTAAGTGGGAGAGTGGTCGATTGGAAATCTGTCCGCTTCGGGGATATCCGGATGATGGCAGAGCAACGAACCAAGCGCGCCCGGTACGAAACCGATTTTCTTTTCCGGCGTTGTCGAAGAAGACACCCAGGCAAAGTTGAACAGGGGAACTTCCGGTTTCCAGTCTTTCCACTCCGCGGAAAAATCGAAAAGGAATTCTTCACTCCACGTGGTCATGGCTTCCATATTGTTCGCGGCAACGGCCAGGTCGAAACGTCCCTCCAGGTCGTTCAAGTCCTTCAACTGACGCTCTTCCAGACAACGGATCGTAACGGGACAGAAAACATCGGTCCGGTTATAGTCTTCGACCAGTGCTTTCCACATTTCTACCTGTCCTGAAAAAGTCTCGTAGAGGCGAAGTTCCAGGGAAGGGCGCCCGGGCATCATGAAAATCCTGTCCCAGTCCCTGGGCTCCCGCGGTGATTCCTGTTCTCCATTTCGTGAACCGACTACGAAAATTCCCTTGCGTTGCTTGATGACGATCTGTTTTTCCTGTTCCAGTCGCAGAAGCATGGCATTCAGTAGGGAATAGCCGACACGGTAATTGGCCTTCAGAAGATGAACCGGAGGCAGAGGCGCCCCCAGCGGCAGCGAAAGGACCAACTCCCGCAAGGAGCGGTAGAGTTCTTCCGCGGCGGACTTCCTTTTTCCTTTTTCTGATCTCATTTTCAATAAGGATTCTTTTGTTTTGGGAACAACTGTTCTTGTTTCTGTTCCTAATTATACATCTCTTTTTTTCTTTTGTCAACGGGCTTTTCTTTCTTTTTTCGATTTTTTTTGCAGAACGCGGTTTTTCCGGGAAAACTATGGCTGCGGGGTTGACAAAAGCAGATTTTGGAATATAATGTGAATTTGCAATCGTTCGCATTGAATTGGAAAAAAGGACTTTTCTGTTATGGCTGTCACGATCAAAGATATTGCCGCGCTTGCGCAAGTGAATAAATGTGTGGTCTCTCATGTGCTTCGCGATGATGCCTACGCTGCAAAAGTGCGCCCGGAAACCCGTGAACGGATCCGGCGGATTGCCTCCGACCTCGGTTATGAGCGCAACCTGTTGGCATCGTCCACACGGACCGGGATTGTCAACACGATTGCCGTTCTTTGCGACTTCACCCGCTTCAAGGATTTCTTTTCCATGAATTGGGTGCTTTCCGGGATCATGATGGAAACTTCCGCCAACGACTACAGTATCAAGCTTTTTCCAGAGACCGACCTGGAACGGACCTTTTCCAGTATTCAGGGCAACCGTATCCGGAAAATGATTTCCACCAGTGTGGAATGGCATGTCCGTGAGCGGACTGCCGAACTGGCACGGAAATACGGCATTGAACTTGTTTTCATCTATGAATGCGGGCATGGTGAATTTCCTTCGGTGAATGTGGACAACGTGGAGATGTCCGTCGCAGCGATTCAATATCTGACAGGACTCGGCCATACCCGGATCGGCCTCCTCTGTGTTCCGCACACGCACGGATATCAATATATCATAGACCGCCATGACGGTTATCTGCTCGGCATGGAACGTGCCGGATTGAAGGTGGACCCCGATTGGGTCTGGTGTGATGACGATGCGGAAGCTGGAACCGGGAAAATTCTTGCTCTCCCGGAATCGAGGCGTCCCACCGCGTTTTATGCCATTGCCGATAATCTGGCGGTTCGGGCCGAGCTGTTCGCAGGACGCCGGGGACTGGAAGTTCCTCGTGCTTTTTCCATTATCGGAGTCGGTGCATCCGAAATTGGAAGATATGCCCTGACTCCGCTCACTACCATGGACGAGAACCTTCCGATGTACGGAGTCAATGCTGTCAAAATTCTGCTCGGAAACACGAACGGATTGTTGTTTTCAAAAAAGAATGTCTGTTGTGTTCACGCCTCGCTGATCGTCCGGGATTCAACGGATTCTTTGCAGCCCTCTGGAAAATCAGTCTTGAGGTGTATTCCGTAAATCCTGAAAATTTTTATTTCCGCATTCGTTAACAGTCTGTCTCCGGCCTTGCAAAACAAGAGATTCAACGCTATAGTTTCAGGATGACGGACCGGGAATTCTTCCGGTTCCGCGTGAAAGGAACAGTCAAATTGGTTTTTTTGTTGTATCTCGCTCTGATTCTGGCGGGAATCGTGATTGTCCGGGCGGTAATGCCCATGTGTATTCACTGGGGCTGGAAAACGGGAATGTCGGCCGTGGTTCTGGCCGTGGCGTGCAAATTTCAGATTCTGTATTTTTTCGGCGGCGGAATGTTTTTTGCACCCGATCTTCCGGTGTCTGTTCTGCTGGTTTCCTCCTGGCTTTTTGCCGTGTTTTTCCTCTTCTCCGTTCTGCTGATTTCGGCGGAAATCGTAAGGGGCGGATGCCTCCTTTATTACGCCTTCCGAATGCGGAAACGACCGGAGTCTTTCCGGAGGATCAATAACCGGGTGAATCTGGTTCTGCTGGGGGCGGCGCTTCTGCTGGGGACTTTCGGCATCTGGAACGGCAGGAGAATTCCGGCGGTTCGGGAGAGAACGGTGGTCCTGAAAAATCTTCCGCCGGAAGCGGACGGGATGCGGATTGCCGTTCTGGCTGATTTTCATGTGGACGGTCTGACCGGAACGGACTTCATCGAAGGGATCGTGAAACGGACCAACGCGCAACGTCCCGACCTCATCGTGATTCTCGGCGATTTCGTGGATGGTTCGGTGGCTCTCCGCGGCAGGGAATTGCTATCTCTGAAAGAGTTGTCGGCGCGGTATGGCGTTTACGGAATTCCGGGCAATCACGAATATTATTCCGGGTATGATGAATGGATGAAGTTTCTGCCGACTCTCGGAATCCGGATGCTGCCCAATGCTCATGTCGTTCTTCTGAATGGAAAACTGGTTCTGGCCGGGGTGACTGATCCCGCTGCATTCAGCCGGGGCGGAGAATTGCCGGATGTGGAAAAAGCCCTGAAAGGCGTACCGCCCGGAACGGCGAAGATTCTGATGGCGCACCAGCCGCGATTGGCTGTGAACGCGTCGTCGGAGGGTATCGATTTACAGCTTTCCGGACATACGCACGGAGGGCTCATTCTGGGACTTGACCGCCTTGTGAAACAATACAACAGTGGTTTCGTTTCCGGGGCCTACCGGGTCGGGGACATGGTCCTTTACGTTTCGAACGGGTCCGGCATCTGGAACGGCTTCCCGGTCCGGCTCGGTGTTCCTTCGGAAATCACGGTGCTGAAACTGCTTCGCGGAAAATGAACGGACGCATGGCTTCCTGATTCTTTATAATAACCTTTTTTCGATTTACGGCTTGACAATTGAAAGGAAACGGGTATAATGAAGATAGGTGAACATGTAAACCAATATTGGTAATGAAAGGAACGAAATGTTGAACTCCATCGGAAAACACTTGTCGGGAATGTCCGCTTTTTTTGCTATTGGGCTTGCGTTCCCCTGTTTTGCGGAATCAACGGATGCAAAATTCTGTGACGATTATCTGCGGGAAGTGATCCGGAAGGAAAAGATCGAATTCATGTCTGTCGCAATCGAACAGAGAGGGAAAATCCTTTATGAATTTGTCGGCACGGACGGGCGGGAGAAGAACCGGAATTTCACAAAGGATACTCCGCTTCATGTGGCTTCCATCACCAAAATTTTTACCGCGGCCCTGATGATCCGTCTGATGGAGGAGGGGAAACTTTCCATTTACGACAATGTGCGTCAATATATTCCGGAGTACCCTTTTGATGATATCCTTCTGCTTTACCTGATGACGCATACCTCCGGGGGCCGGCAGACCAGCGGCTCTGTCGCCAGGGACAAAAAGGTCTTTTACAGCGGCCTGATCCGGGTGTTTCCCGCCGACACGGACTTCCAGTATTTCAGCGCCGGTTATAATGTTCTGTCGGATGTGATCGAACGGGTTTCCGGCATGTCGATTCAGGATTACGGGAAAAAGGAGATCTTCGACAAGCTCGGCATGGAAAATACGAAATTCACCCCGCACATCGGAGAAAGCGAGATGCGGACCACCGCCGGAGATCTGGTGAAATTCTCACGGCACCTGCTGGAGATACGGAAGACCGGCAAAGGGGGAGTTCTCAACCCGTTTTCCGTGGATCTGATGTTCCGCGAGATGACCCGCGGACGCTATGACCGCACTCCCGCGTTTTTCCTCAAGAGCCAGACACGGCGTTTCGGGCGTTGTTTCGGCGATCTGAACTCGGAAGAGGCCGTTGGACATGCCGGAGCCAGCGGGTGTTTTCTGGTTCTGGATCCGAAATACGATGTCGTGATTGTTATCCTGACCAACGGCAGCCGGACGATCCAGCTGGACGACGCCAACTACAGCCGGATCATCAACCTGCTGATGTCACGCTTTGCAAAATGACCAAACGGAAGAAGAACAATGACTGTTTTTCTTCCATTTTCCGGGTCAGTTCAGGTCTTCCCAGAAATGTTTGATGTCCGTCACGCCGCTGAGTCCGACATCATTCCATTCGGGGGCGGGAGAAATCTGGGGGGCCAGCACGCACTGCGCCGCGTAGTCGTGCATTCTCCTAAGATAGTTTTTTCCCGTTTCGCCGGGCAGTAAAGGCCAGCTGTTGAAATTGACTTTGCCGTTGGCTGCGAACTTCTCCATCACTGCATGAAAATGGATATCCTGTTCATGTCCCGGAATGTGTCCGAAATTCAGGACAGGAAACTCCGGCGCTTCCAGAATGGCGTTGGTCAGCGCCTCGTTGTAGCCGCAATAATGAACCCATGCGCCTCCGAATTCGCGGGCCAGTTCGCGGGAATAGGGAATGGCGAATTCCCGGAGGTTCTTTTCATCCAGCAGCGCGGTTGTGTCCTCGCAGATACGGATTCCGAAACTGTCGGAATAAAGTGCGTTGCTGTGGTGCAGAGCGGTCGGCGGTTCGCCTGCGATTTCTTTCATCCAGCGGTGTGTCCGGCGTCCGAGTTCCGTGCAGAGGGTCATCAGATGATGAACGAACGGCGGATCATCGTAGAGTTCCAGAAACAGATCGTCCCCCATGATCAGATGGGCAAGGTCGAATGGTCCCTGCGTATCCATGACATAGACGGGAAGCGCGTCGTTGAGGACCTCCCGGAAGAAGCGCATCATTTCCAGTCCGCGTGCGAAACTCCCGCGCGGACGGAGATCGTCGAAAGTCAGACGGGAGATTTCCTCTTTGCTCAGGTGCTGTTTCAGCCAGGGCATTTTATCCGGGAACGTCTCCTG
Organism: uncultured Victivallales bacterium; assembly: GCA_964462755.1. Taxonomy (GTDB): domain Bacteria; phylum Verrucomicrobiota; class Lentisphaeria; order Victivallales; family UBA1829; genus SIG94. The sequence goes on from CAYWZD010000029.1 coordinate 12,692, forward strand.
TTCCAGACCGAGGCAGGAGAGGAGGATTCCCGTGCCGAGGTTGGCGCGGATCGACGGCACGGCGTCGGAACGGGCATTGCCGGTAACGCATGCGCCGCGGACTTCCCGGCAGAGCATTTTCTCCCGGGAGTTGAATATTTGCTGGAAATCATATTCCGGAATGGCTTCCTGTTCCGGAGTCAGTTTTCCTTGAAGAAGGAGCAGGGGGACGTCGAGTTTTTCACGGCGCCATCCCCGGCACTGACGGTTGCGTGCGGCGGCCAGATGTTTCTCGTCGGGATTTGAAAGCCTTTTCAGCAGACGTACGTCGAAATCAGGTTTCATTTTCGGATCTCCATTTGATTATTTATGGATATTATAATATATTTTCATGGAAATAACATGGACGAATTATTCAAAAATTGGTATGAAATGATTTTTCCTGAAAACAGAAAACTGTCTTTTATCGGATTCAACCATGTCCCCGTCTGCCGGGCGTGGGTGGACAAGTTTTTCACCTACTATGTGATCCAGTATGCGGAAAGCGGCGAAGTGGACTTGCAGGTGGACGAAGGTTCGACGGTCCGGCTCCGGGGGCCTGTGGTCTGGTTGACCTATCCGGGACCGCATTTCCGGTTCGGGTGTCGCGATGGAGGCAGCTGGCATCATCGGTTCATTTCCTTCAAAGGACCGCTGGCGGAGGCATACGCCCGTGAACGTCTTTTCCCCATTTTCAATCCTGTCATTTCTGTCAGCAATCCGGAGAAATTCAGTGCGGCATTCGATGCACTTCTGGAACGTCTTGCCCTGTCAGATTCTCCGGAGTGGAGGACCTTGCATCAGCTGGAGGAAATTCTGTTACAGCTGTCCGAACAAAATCCGGTGACGGTTCCGACAGCCGTCCGGAAGCTCCGTCTGATTGCGGAAAGTCTGTCCGCCGATCCGCCCGTTTCCTGCGACTGGAAGGCGATTGCCCGGAAAACCGGAATTTCCTACCCGCACTTCCGCAAACTGTTCCATGATCTTTATCATGTGCCGCCCGGACGTTTCCTTCTGTTGCGCCGTCTGGAGAAGACGGCGGCGATGCTTCGTGCCGATGAACTGAAAACCGAAGAGATCGCTGCCCTCTGCGGGTTCTACGACGGCTTTCACTTTTCGAAACTTTTCCGCAAATATTACGGCCTTGGCCCCGGACGTTACCGCAAGACCCATTCTCTGGAATCATAAGACGCCGCATCGGTTCGCAAAACGGTTCCGGCGATCTGTTGGACGCATTTATAAATTGCGGGAAATCCGTTTGCTTATTGCGGTCCGTATGCTATATTATTACGTTTTGTTAAATCGTAATAAAGGAGCCGCATGTTTTCCGTGGAATCGGCTGGAATCGCACTCGGTCTGGCGCTGGCATTGGGAATCTTTGCCTTCAAGACGGCCGTCGGCGAATATTATTTCTTCTCATTGACCGCATCCGGAAGGAAGCGCACTCTTTTTCTGGCGGTCACATGGGGACTTTATCTGCTTTTGTTCATGGCGGCGTTCGCGATCTTGGAAAAGTTCGATCTCTTCCGTTTTGCCGGGGATTCCATGCATTTTCTGGAAACGGGAGTGCTCCTCCACCTGATTCTCTGCGCCGGGCTCCTTGCCTGGGGAATCCGGCTGCTGTGCCGCCGCGAGACGGAACGTCCGGACCGGATGGATTCCGCCGGATGGCTCCTGCTGGCCGTGCCTTGTCCGGTCTGTGCTTCGGCTGTGTTTCTGGTCTGTGCGTTTGCCCGGATGTTGTTTCCTGAATACGAGCCTCGGCTCTGGCTGGGCATTCCTCTTTTTTTCCTGTCCGCCAACGCAATATTTCTGTTCGGACTGTGGGGAGCCGGAAAGCTGTTTTCTCTTCATCCTCTCCATTTCACCGGACGGATGATGGTTTTCATCGCCCTGTATTTCTTCCTGATTCTGCTGATCGCACCCCGTTTTCAGGATACGGGGAAGCTCTATTCCGCCGCACTCTCCTCCGGACATGTTTCCGTGGGAACGGGAACCCTCGTCGTGAGCCTTCTGCTGGCCGCGGCGGCAGCAACCGGTTTCCTGCGGGCAACATTCCAACGTAAGTAAAGGATCGCGAACATGAATCTTTTCGCCGGGATCAAAACTTTTATTTTCATGCTTTCCACTTGTGTTCTCTACCCGGTGCTTCTTCTTCTGGCCGGACTTTCCCTGTGGATATTTTTTGAATGCGGCGCTCTTTTCGGCGACTGGATACGCCGGAAGCGGCTTTCCGCGGACCGGAAAAATTCTCCGGTGGAAACCTACCTGACGAAATTGGAGGAACTTCTTGGAAGTCATGCCGGCGAGGCGGAGGTCCAGAATTTTCTGCGGAAGAGCATTCAGCACCGTCACGCTCAACTGGATAAATTCCGTATTGTCTCGCGGCTCGGTCCGGCGCTGGGGCTGATCGGTACTCTGGTTCCGATGGGAACGGCTCTGGCAAGTCTCGGACAGGGCGACATGTCCGTCATGACTTCCGAACTGGTGGTCGCCTATACGACAACCGTGGTCGGACTGGTCATCGGCAGTATTTCCTATCTGGTTTTCATCATCCGGCGGCGTTTTGTGGAAGACGACATCCGGGAGATGGAGTTTCTCACGGAAAAACGCTTCGGCGGGAGTCCCGAATGAGGTTCATGCGGAACAGCAAGGCGTTTGAAGGAGATATGGACTGCGACGATCCCATGAGCGGCGTTGTCAATCTGTTCGATACGGCGGTCATCTTCATTGCCGCGCTTCTGCTGGCGCTGGTTACCGCGTTCGAGGTCAAGGACCTCTTTTCCAAAGACTCCGACATGACTCTTATAAAGCGGAGCAGCAACGGTGAAATGGTCCTGATCGAGAAGAAGGGACGCAAAATCCAGGCGGTGAAGATGACGCGCGAGGAAGCCGCGGGAAAGGGAACCCGGCTGGGCACTGCCTACCGTCTGGAGGACGGTTCCATGATTTATGTGCCGGAGGAATGAAAATGAGGCGGTTCGCGGCGGTTCTGATTCTCGTTTTTCTGATGATTTTTTCCATGACAGTCCATGCGGCTTCCGTTGTATTTCTCGGCGGGGCGAACGACTCCGATCTGTTCGGCGAGGCCTTTGCCGGACTGAAGCTTCCACAAGGCGTCACTTTTGAGTATTACTGTTTTTCCATTGATCCCTGGGACAAGATTCAAAGTCGTGCGAAACAAGCGGACATCCTGATCGTCAATTCGCTGGTTTCCGAACTGCGGGAACTCGTTTCAAAGGAGATCGACTTCTCGAAAACAAAACTCTATGCCTTGGCGTCGCGCCGTCTTCCGCGGAAGATTCCGGCGAAGGAACCCGCCGAACTCAAGGCCTACCGTTCGACCCGTCTGCCGGAGAATTACCGGAACATGGTCTGCTGGATCGTTAATCGCGAACTGGATAAAAACGTTCATTTCGAGGCGCCACGGACGATTCCCGAAATCGGCGTTACCCATCCCTCCGCTGAAAAAATCTTCGATTCGCTGTCCGAATATCGTGACTGGGGATTGAAGAACGGTCATTTCAGAAAAGAAAAACCGCTGGTTGCCTTTGCCGTTCATTCGGCCAGTATCCAGCCCGCCGAATTGGCTCTGTTCCGCCATCTGACGGACGAGTTCGAGCGTCAGGGGGTGAATGTCGCGATCGTTTACGGCGACGAGGTACGCGTGATCCGGGAAATTCTTCTGGATGAAAACGGTGGGCCTCTCGTGGATGGCCTGCTGGCGCTGTCGTTCAAATTTAAATCCGGGCTTGGCGAACCCCTGCGGCTGGCGATGAAACAGCTGGACCTGCCTGTTTTCAACGCCCTCCGCCTGTATCGTCAGACGACCCCGGAATGGGAGAAGTCGGCGCAGGGCATGAACGATTTTTCCGTGGCGTTCGGGTTCATTGCACCGGAGATTTCCGGTATGGTCGAACCCTCGCTCCTCTTCGGCTCCCGGAACTCGGTCGATCCTGCTTCCGTCCGGACTGTTCAGACTTCGGAGCCTTTCCCGGGTGCTATTCGGATCACGGCGCAGCGGATGAAAAAATGGATCGGTCTCCGGAAAAAAACGAATGCGGAAAAGCATGTCGTCATCTTTATTTACAACGGGTCCGGCGGCAAGCAGACCATCGGCGCGAGTTATCTGAATGTGCCCGGAAGCCTTTGTCAAATTCTGCAGACGCTGTCCGGTGAGAAATACAACACAGGCGGACTGGAAAAACTCGACGGCACGGCCCTGACGAAACTTATTCTCCGAACTGCCCGCAACGTCGGTTCCTGGGCGCCCGGCGAACTGGATGAACTCTGTGCCCACGAAGAAGTGATACGACTGTCCAAAAAACAATATGAAAAATGGTTCGCGGAACTTCCTGAGCCTCTTCGGAACCGTGTGACCGCGGAGTGGGGCAAGCCCGCGGATTCAAAAATCATGACGGTCGGGAACGACCTCATCCTTCCCATGTTGCGGCGGGGAAATCTGGTGATCCTGCCGGAACCCATGCGCGGTTGGCTGGACGATCCGCATAAACTGGTGCATTCTTCCACGCTTGCGCCGCACCATCAGTATCTTGCCGTGTATCTCTGGCTCCGTCACGAATTCCGCGCGGACGCCATGATTCATCTGGGACGTCACGGTTCCAGCGAATGGCTGCCCGGAAAACAGCTTGGCTTGAGCGACGCCTGCGTCCCGTGGGTTGTGCGTGGCGACATCCCGGAAATCTATCCCTATATTTCCGACGGCATCGGGGAGGGGATCGTTGCCAAGCGCCGCGCCTCCGCCGTGATGATCGATCATCTGACGCCCTTCCTGAAGGTTCCGGAACAGGACCGTTTCCTCCCGGAACTCAGCCGGAAGATTGCCGATTGCCAGACCGCCGATCCATCCTTGAAACTCCAGCGGGAAAAGGCTCTGTTCAAGTATGCCGAAGAGCACGGCCTGACGGAAAAACTGGCCTTGAAACCGTCCGACCCGGATCTGGTCCGGAAGTTGGACGATTATACTGAAAACCGCCGGATGCCGACTCCGTTCGGACTTCATTCCTTTGGAGTATCGCCTTCCGAAAAGGAACTGGAGGTCATGCTCGGACAGCTTCCCGAAGCGGAAAGGGCGGAGGCCGGGAAACATCTGCGCAATGCCGGACGGGATGAACTGAACGCACTTCTCCGCGCCCTGTCCGGACACTTCATTGAGCCGGGAACGTCGGGCGATCCTTTGCGGAATCCCCGCATGCTTCCGGTCGGACGGAATTTCTATTCGTTCGACCCGGCGAAGATTCCCACCACGGAAGCGACGGAAAAGGGATTGAAACTGGCGGAGAATCTGCTGGCGATGGAAAAAAAGAAGCATGGACGGTATCCTCGCACGGCGGCCGTCATCCTGTGGGCCGGGGAGGCCACCCGGACGGACGGCGTCAACGAGGCCCTGGCGCTCTCCCTGATGGGAATGCGACCGACGTATGATAAAAACGGCCGTGTGACGGGCGTCATGCCCGTTCCCGGCGCACGGCTCGGACGTCCCCGGATCGATGTTCTGATCACGACTTCCGGCGCATACCGCGACCAGTTCGGCGATCTGATCCGGCTGCTCGACAAGGCACAGCGCCAGGCGTCCCGTCTGACCGATACCGAGAACTTCATCCGCCGCGGCACGGAGGAGGCCGCCGTCCGTCTCAAGGCACAGGGGTATTCCGACCGCGAGGCCGCCGACTGGAGCGCCCGGCGCATCTTCTTTCCCGCGCCCGGCACCTATGGCACGCGGGTCAACCGTCTGGCTGGAGCCTCCGGGCATTGGGAAAAGGACGATGAACTGGCCGCCCTTTACAGCCGGAACATGGGCTATTCCGTGGATGAAAAAGGCGACATCGGCGAGAGCCGCGCTGCGCTGTCCTCCGGGCTTGGCCGCGTGGAGGCCATGCTTCATTCCCGCTCCAGCAATGTCTACGGCGTGACGGACATCGACGACATGTATCAGTATTTCGGAGGTCTTTCCCTCGCGGTCCGCAAGAATTCCGGCAAAGCTCCCTCGGAATATATCATGGACCAGCGCAACGTTTCAGCGGAAAAAGTGACTTCCCTGAAGAGTTTTCTGAGCGCGGAACTGGATAACCGGCTCTACAGCCGGGAATGGATCGGAGCCATGATGAAGGAACATTATTCGGGTGGAAAAACGCTTGCGCGCATGATGGACAACATCTGGGGATGGCAGGCCGTCACACCGGATAACATCCGTCCGTCCGACTGGAAAAATCTTTACGAAATTTATGTTCAGGACCGTTACCGTCTGAACCTGAAAGAGTTCTTCGCCGCAAACAACGAATGGG
>CAYWZD010000030.1:0-6148 GCA_964462755.1 uncultured Victivallales bacterium
ACCTTTTCTTTCCCGAAGAAAGTCACCGTGAAAAAGGTCCGGATATGGGCAAGCGGAGATATCCCGGGATTTGAATTCGGAAGTGTTTCCGCGGGAAGCTGTATAAAACTGGGATTTGCGCCGGTTCCCGTTTCGGAAAAAGGAGATGTCCGCGAAATCGTCATCGACATTCCGCCGACGGCGGGAGAAAAGTTCGTCCTGAAAATCGGAGAACGCAAGACGGGTGTCCTTTACCTGTCCGAAGTCGAACTCTGGGGAAAACCCTGAGGTTCCGGAAGGATCAGAGGTTTCCACGGTTGAATTCGGTTGTTTTCAGACTACATTACGGAACGTATTGCAATCTGAATAAACCGGACAGGACCCGATCATGCGTTTGGACAAATTTCTTTCTGAATCGACTTCATACAGCCGCAAGGATGCCCGGAAACTGGTCCGGGTCGGCGCCGTGACGGTGAACGGCGCCATTCTCCGGCTTCCGGAAAGTCAGGTCGCCGGAACGGACGAGGTCCGGATCAACGGAAAGCCTGTTTCCTACCGGAAGTTCATCTATCTCATGCTCAACAAGCCGCAGGGGTATCTCAGCGCCACGGAAGACCGTTCCGATCCGGTGGTTGCAAGTCTGGTCCCGGAGGAGCTGAAGCATTTCAAGCCGTTTCCCGTCGGACGTCTCGACAAGGACACCGAAGGGCTTCTGCTTCTGACCAACGACGGCCGGTTCGACCACGAAATGACCTCGCCGAAAAAAGAGGTCCGCAAACGTTATTCCGCAACATTGGATACGCCCGCGTGTCCGGAGGACATCGAAGCCTTCCGCGCGTGCATGACGTTCAAGGATTTTACCGCGAAACCCGCTCTGCTCGAACTCACGGACGACCCGCTTCATGTTTTCATCGAGATCTCCGAAGGCAAATTCCATCAGGTCAAAAGGATGTGCGAACAGGTCGGAAAAACCGTAACCTTTCTCAAGCGGGTTGCGATCGGGACGTTGAAACTCGATGAATCGCTGTCTCCCGGCGGTATCCGCGAACTGACCGTGGAAGAACTTGCCATGCTCGGATACACGCCGTCCGTCGAGTAAAATCTTGCCGTCTCCCTGCGCAAAATCATGAACGAATTGCACACCCGCCCTCATTCGGTGAGAGAATATGCCGCACTGACAGCGCTTTGAAAGCGAGACGAAAAACGTCCGCGCTTGCAAGAACAGCCGGCCATTTCCGGAAAGCGGCTCGAATCCCCCTGCTTGCGGTTATTGCGCCGGGAGGTTCCGATTTACCGGCATTCTTTTCGCACCTTCGCAAAAATTTCTTCCGATTCCCGTTGAATTCTGTCAGCCATTTCCTTTTCTCCGATGCCCTTTGCGAATTCAACCAGCGGAGCCACCCTCATCTGTTCTGCATAGTTGATCATCTGCAAGCGTAAATCTTTGATTTTCTGCGCCGGGATGTTTTCTTTGTATCGGTAACTCAGGACGGCACGGGCCTGAGACTCGGATACATCCGCCTGGACCGAAGGCATGAGTTTTTTCCAGCGTTCCGCCGGAGAGCCGCCATATTCCATGGCAATCTTGAATTCTTTGGCGGCGATCATTTCCCGGTCGATGTAGTGGTAAAATTTCTTGGCCTGATTCGGCGATTGCTTCATAAGCTCCTTGAAAAATGCAATTGACTTCGGATTTTCATCCAGAATCCCGTTCAGTGAAAGAAAATCATGAAACGCGTTTGCATTGGTCGCCGCCCGCTGTTCGGATTTGTCACGCAGAGAGCGCAATTCCTGAAGTGCGGGCGGATATACGTCCGCCAGTTGTTTCCAGATGTGCAGCGCAAACGAGAGTCTTACGCCGTATTGCGCCTGCTGATATTCCAGGATATGATCCCAGAACCAACGAAGGCGCAGAAGAGCCTCTTCATACTTTTTTTCCTGAATCAGGCGGGTGGTTTCAAAGTACAGGTAATGATTGAACTGTTTCGATTGGAGCTCCGGCGGAGAAAAACTGCGGTATTTCTCCTCAAACATGCTGGTTGCACTCTTCGGTTCCTCTGCGGAGAGGACTCCCATGGACAGAAACAACACGACAAACGGCAACAACGGGTGAATGGTCATGGCTGCATCCCTTCTTTAGAATTTTTATGGTACAATAGTATCAAAACATGAGCGGATTTTGATTTTCCCCAAAACTACTATAAACTCAGAGTAACAAAAAACCAAATGTTAATGTGAAGAAATGTTGACTTCCTGACGGATTTTGTTGGAAAAAGAACATTGGCGGAGGCTCCTATACGGTTTGATGCTCTTGGGCAGCTTTTATTGCCAGTCACCGTCAATCTCACAAAATTTCGAAAACAAGCTCTTGCAATTTTTAAAATAATGATTATAACACAACAAACGAAACAAGTATGGTATTGTTCTGGAATAGCGGAAAGTGACCTCCGATCGGAAAACAACTTCAACGCAAAGCGCGGCTGGCCGGTTCAAAAAAACTTTCACAGAATTCCTGTTCAGAATATTCGGCCCTTGCTTCAGCCAGGAATTCCGTTCCCCGCTGGTTGCCCCAGGAATATACGATGTAAAGACCGTTTTTCCATTCGCACATATCCATGTCGGAATTGTTGACATCGACGGCGGAGCGGATCAGTTCCAGCTCTTCCGGAGAAAACGTTCCTTTGATTTTTCGATCATCGTCCGCATAGTCCATTACCGGATGGAAAGGGGTATATTCCCAATTCCTGAGATCCTTTGAACGGGCAACCGACTGCAGGAATCCTTTTTCGTAGGAACCGTCCAGATAAAAGAAGTAATACCAGGCGCCGAAATACCGCAGCATGGGGCCGCCAGTATACTTTTCACGCCCGAAAACGGCATCAGGGAGGTATTCCCAGTTTTTCAGGTCCTTTGAATGTGCGAAAAACATGGTAAAGGGTTCGCCCACCAGTTCCGCCGGAGCCCCGAGTTCGAAGGTCAGCATGAACCCGTCGCAGTCACGGCAGAGACTTGTATTGTAGCCTTCCCAAAGCGGATTTTCCAGAATGATCCTCGGAGGCGTCCAGTGCTTCATGTCGTCCGACTCCAGCTGATAGAAGCGGGACTTCCCCCAGCCTTCCACGGCGGTCACATGAATGCGGTCCTGCCAGACGAAGGCGGCAAGCCATGTCCGAACGGCTCCGATAATTCCCCGTTTTCGACGTCCACAAAACGGAAATAAGAATCCCCGGTTTGATTGAAACGGTAATGCCGCCCATTTTTTTCATGGCGGATATACTCAAAACGATAGAGTCTGCCCTTGAAAACCACTGGATTGGATTCAACAATGTAAATGTCGACGGTTCCGAGTTTGGTAATGGACGGCTTCATATTTCTCCTTTTTCCCTGATGATCTATTGCGGATGAAATATACTTCTGCAAAAAAAACAGTTCAAGTGACAGTTCAATTCGGCGGTAGAATTTTTTCCCGCTGTCGATTTTTTCTTGAACTGATTCCGGCAAAGCGGACACCTCAGCGCAGTTCGAGCCAGAGGGTCTGGCCTGCCTCCAGATGAATGTTTGCCGTATCCGAATTTTCCGCAAGGATTTTTCCCGAGACGGGATCTACGAATTTTCCGCGTTTCGGGAACCGGACCGTATAATTTCCGGAACGGAGCGCGTGTAGACTCATGAAGTTATCGCGCATCGCCAGATTGACTCCGGGCTTGTCGATCGCAATAAAACTGCCGTTCGAACGGGCGATATTATGCATCAGCGCGGCGGAAAGTCCGTCGGGAGAACCGATGTAAATTCCGGTCCAGCCGGGATACTTTTTGAGGGCAATGCCGGGTTTTCCGTCGGAGAGGTATTTACCGAGAATTTCCGCGTCCGGATCGGAAACGACATAACGCGGCATGTCTTCCATGCAATAAGGATAACAGCTGTAGCACAGAAGATCGGAGATGCCCAGACATCCTTCCAGTCCCTTTACGATGGGAGATTTGCCTGCCGGTTCAAGCATCAGGTTTTCGCATCCGTCTTCCGTAATGGAAATTCCCATCAGTTTTGAGGCGGTTTCGACGGAAAGCCCCTTGTCGGCGGAGAGCAGACCAGCCGGGTAAAGAAAGACCAGGGTCCGGCCGGATTTCTTCAGTCCGTCCATGATCTTCCGTGCGGGGGCGTCGAGACGAAGCGCCGAGAGGAAAATGATGGTTTTGTAGTCGGACCGTTTTTCGGGATGTTTCATGAAGTCGCGGAGGTAGAACATGTCGTAAGGCACGCCCGAAGCGGCCAGATAGTTCGAGGCCAGCTTAATGGTGCGCTGGGCGAGTTTTCCCTGGGGAACGCCGAAGGCATAATAGAAAATCGAATCATGATCGAGAATGACGGCAACGTCCGGTTTGAAGGTGTCCGGGCGTGTCATGACTTTACGGGCGATGTCGCCGTTTTGGCGTATGATTGCAAGGAGTTCGGGCGCCTGGGCGAAATACTGATTCATGTCGTAATACCAGTATCCCATTCCTTTGGCGATCTGGTAACCGGTGATTTTATTCAGCACGGTGCGGAACATTTCCGGCGAGGTGCAACGGCCGACCCAATCATTATGAGTATCACTGGCGGAACATTCGTTGTAGGTTCGAATATCCAGTTCGTCGATACAGAGGATGCCGTTGGCGCGCATGCTGTCATAAGCGGCGGTAGGCGCGGCGGGACGTCCCGGTCGCCGGTCGCTGTAGAAAATGCAGTCGCGGCAGCTTTGGATGCCGGTTTCTCCGCAGGCCAGCTGATCGAGCCATGATTTGTTGAGACTGCCGGGCGTCATGATGTTGGTGAACAGGGGACGTCCCGCGGCTTCCTGAATGCGCCGGAAAAAGTAAGCGGCTGTTTCAAGCTGCATATCATTGTGATAGGTCATTGCATCAAGCAGGGCGGCATCCGTGCGCGGGTCCAGAAAATCTTTTTTCGGAAACCCGTCATAGCCGGGCAGGTCTCTGGCGGAGGGAAAATTGAATTCCGCTTTCGGGTTGTGCCAGGCATCGCGCAGTTTCTCCACGGTGGAATATTTCTTTCGGAGATAATCGGCAAACCCGCGCCGGACCGCCGGGCTGAAATCGCGCTTCATCCACCATGTCAGGAATTGGCCGTCTTCCCCGAGGGAAAGATTGACGCCCGCGAATGCGTTGAGAAGACCTGTTTCGCGGAGATGACGGACATATGCTTCCAGAGCGTCTCCGCAGGCTTTCTGCCACTTTTTCGAGGCGTAGGACGGATAATACTGCTGCCGGCCGCTTTTTTCCCGGACAAACGCATTGACTTCAAGCATGTTTTCCGTATTGGAGACGGCAAAAAGACCTTCTTTGTCCTGCCATATCTCGTCCGGGGCCTTTTCAATTCCAGGGTAGGGTCCGACGGTCACACGCAGAAGAAGCGTGGCGTCCGGGGCTTTGCGGAGGGCATTGATGATTTCCTCGTCACAGGTGCGGAAATCGTATTTGCCGACGCCTTCGCTCATGAGGTTGTATCCGCGTTTCTTGCCGCCGCCGACACTGCAATGCAGCAGGAAAAGCCGGACTCCCGCATCCCGGTTCATTTCAAGATAATGCCCGCGGGGATTGGCGCACTGGAGCAGATAGAGGATCGGTGCGTCCGGCTTGCCGTTCAGCAGGAACAGAGGGGTCCGGTCTTCCTGCCGTATCTCGATGGTTGCGGGGGGCCGGTTCCGGGTCCGGGCGATGGCTTCTTCTCTGCCGAGAAGGAACTCCTTTTCGAACTTGACGGGCGTATAATTCGCGCTGAATTCCGGGAAGGGTTCTCCCGGATTCCGTGGTACGGCGGTCAGGGACAGTTTCTCCAGATTCACGCTGCATGGACTGCCTCGCAGAATGACGGCGCAATGAAACGCCTGCTTTCCGGTTTCCTCTCTTTGAACGATCGTATAATAAGAGCAGTTGGACCAGTGCCCCGCGGGGGTGTTGACCAACAATGTATAGACCGGATAAATATAACCTGAATTGGGATTCCCCTCATAGGAAACGGGGTTCCTGTCTCCCCGCAGGAAACGGTAAAAAAACATATTGTCCGGCGAAGCATCGCGGCTGTGATAACGGCCGGAGATCCGGTAGGTCCCCGGTTTGATGTCCCGGAAATCCTTCCGCAGTTTCAGCATCAGAAATCCCTTGTTGTTGGTCTT
>CAYWZD010000030.1:6248-18491 GCA_964462755.1 uncultured Victivallales bacterium
GTTGTCGAAATTTTCCGAAAGGATCGGCTGATCTCCTCCGCAAAGCGGCAGCATTCCCAATCCGAACAGAAGAAATAAATACAAGTTATTCATGAATAGACTCTCTTTCCGCAGATTATGAAAATTTTACAGGATGATTGTTTTCCACAAGGACATTTCCGCAGTCATTCGACTCTACCGGATTCTCGCCGAACCGTGTGGGATATTCATTTCTCCGGAACACGAGGTTTGCAACGGAAACGGCGCGGCAGGGCGGTTCCCCTTCCGTGAAGACATTGTCCAGAATCTCGACCGTTCCATGATAATAAGGATGGATTTTTCCGCTTGCGTGGGGAAGAATGTTGACCGCCGCACGGGGGATGCCGTTGTTCCCGCCGTATCCGGCGCGGACTTTGTTGCGGCGGAAAATCACATGTTCCGTCGCGCCGGATTCGAACCAGACGGAAGCGTCGCCGGAAAGATGCAATGCCGCGTAAGGGGTGTCGAAAAGATTGTCCTCGATCAGGACCGTCCCGGGACAGGTCGCCAGAATGCCTCTCGGATTGTTGAACAGGAATTCGTTCCGCCGGATCGTCACGGACGACGGACACCACGTCCGGTTTTCCAGCGCCGCCCCGACAAGCAGTTCGAGTTTGCCGTCGGTGACGATCCGGACGGTTTCCGCGTCGATTTCGGAACAATCTTCGATCATGCACTCTCCCAGAGTCTGAAAAGTATCCGCCGTGATGCAGCGGACGCGGCAGCCCGGAGCAAATAACGGCACCCCCGCCTGGGAAGGGTGTCCCCGGCGGACCCGGTATTCATTCCGCGAAAGTTTTTCCGATACGATGGAATATATGCCGTGAAGGTTGATTCCGTCGTCATACTGGTTTGCGATCCGGCAGTCTTCGATCGTGACGGGACCGTAACAATTGACCGTATGGATTCCATCGGCGCAGAGGCTGAAACAGCGGTCGGACCCGGGCGCGATCCCGATGTGCATGCCCCGGATTGTGATTGTGTCGCAGATCTGGGCGATTACGCCCATTCCCCTTGCGGCGTAGAGCGCCGTGTTTTCAATGAGGAGATTCTTGACCCGTTCGAAGAAGAGAGCCGGCGTATCGCGCGGGCCGTGCCTCAATACCATCCGGACGCCTTCCGGGGGGCATTGTTTCGGACGGACGGTGAAGCGCGCACGATTGGGTCCGGTTGTGATTACCGGAATCCGTTCGGGATAGTCTTCCATCATATTAAGCGCCGTTCCGCAGCGGAGACCGCGCGTTTCCGGATCGACTTCCGCCTGACCATAGCAAAGTTCCCCGTCGACATAGAGACGTCCGTCCCGTGTATCGCAGACCGAAGGGGATTCCATTTCGATCTCGAATCCGTTTTCGTCGGAGGCGATCACTTTTGCCTGTGCATAAAAATTCATGGCGAAGTCCACGGAAAATCCGCGCAACACAATGTTTTCGCAGTTCATGGCGGCGAAAGGGATCAGCGGCTTTTCAAGCATCACAAATTGTGCGCCTTCCCCGGAAATTGTCACGTTGCGGCAGTTTTCCAACAGCAGGGCGAAGGAATGAACCCGGTTCGACGTATGGTTTGAAATGGAGACGAAACGGCTGTTTTCCTCCTCTGCCCGGAATTCATAACGTCCGGCGGGAAAATGGATTTCACAGTCGCTTCCTCCGACGGAGGCCAGCGCTTCCCGGAAGGCTTGGCTCCAGCTTCCGCGGTAGAAGTCTGTTACACATGCGTGTTTCATTGGAAAACTCCTGAGAGGGTGAGAGTCTCATAGGGGGCAAGCGTCAAGGTTGAAACCCCGTTTTCAAAGCGGATTTCCCGGTCTGTGCGCGGATCGGAAAGAATGCCTGTTTTTACATCCGATGAATACAGAGTCACATCTCTGGTTTCGTTTCTGTGATTGATGACGATGTAAAGAAAATGTTTCCGGTCGTCATGATCGAGCCGGAGCGCTTCCACTTCGGCCTCCGGGCAGGAAAGAGGAGCTGTCAGTTGCGCTTCGGCAATGACTTTTTCCAGCAGTCCCTGCACTTTTTCGGAATGTTTTGACAGATAAAGGGAGAAAAGGCTGACTCCGCAAAGAAAGGCTTTCCCTTTGCCGCAGTCATGAATCGTAACGGCCGCGCCGCTTTTTTCCGCATAGGACGCCAGAACCCGGGCTCCGACCGGGAGCAGACGGCTGAATCCGTCGCTGACCGGAATGTCGGTTCCGGCAAAGACAAAGTGTTCCGAGGGATTCCCGGCACGGCTTTCGATGTCGTTGAAGGTGGCGCCGAAAACTTCTCCGAGTCCGCTTCCCGGCGCGGTGCGGTTGATCCGGCACTCTTCGGATTGCATTCCGCATCCGAAATCCGCCAGCAGGATTCCTCCGCGTTCCACGAATGACCGGATTGTTTTTCCGGAGGCTTCCGGGATCACGATTCCGAAGGGGATCACAAGCAGGTTGTAATTGGAAAGCGCACCTGCGTCGAGATCATCTTCCCACAGAAAGTCCACCGGAAGATTACGGTCCCAGAAGAACTTGTATGCGCCGGAGATGGAGTCCGTATGGAGATCAAGCGTCAGCAGGCTGCCATCGTCGAGTTCAACATATTTGCGCGAGGTCTGCGGTGTGAAGATCGCCGCTTTCGCATGAAGGGTGAACTTGCCGGGATCGGGCAGTTTTGCAAGGCCGGCGGCGAAGGCCGCGCTGCGCTCGGCGCGGTCGGTTACGGAACCGTCCCATGCGACCAGATTGTATTCGTCGGTCTGTTTGTCGGAGACGCGCCCGCGGTATTTCCAGAGCAGAATCGTATTGGCGCCCCGTGCCACGGACTGCCAGTGATTCTTGATGCGGTGCTCGCCTTCTCCGCTGCCGGTGTAGTAGTCGCCGTAATAGCGATAGGGCCCCGCTTCCGTTTCAATGATACGGAACTTGCCGTGCGGTTCGGCGGTGGTGCAGCGGAGACGGTCGAGCGACATCGCCGCCTCGAAAGGACGGTCGCGCAGCAGATAGTGGGAGTATCCCGCGACATCGACCGATCTCGCCAGTTCCCGGAGATTGTTCCGGTAGCCGCGGTCGGTTTCCGCATGCGTGATGATGTTGATGGTGGTCGGATGCGTCGGATCGAGTTCCTTGAAAATGTCGTTTTCGCGCCGGACATTCCGGACGATCTTCTCTTCGGTGAAGTTTTTCCAGTCGAGCGCGGCAAGATACCCTCCGCCGAAACCCGCCTCGACTCCCGGTTCAACCGCGTCCCAGCTTTCGTATGCGAGCGGAAATTCGGTTCCCCAGCGGCGGTTCAGTTCGTCAAGATCGCTGTTAAATTTTTTGCGCAGATAGTCGCGGAAGAGTGCGAGCGTATGGGGACAGCGGCAGGGCCAGCCAAGGATCGGTTCGTTCCAGACGCTCCATGCGGAAAGGTTCGGGTGGTTCATGTAGCGTTTGATCAGGATGCGGATGAAGTCCTCGGAGATTTTTTTATACGCGGGATCATCCATGCAGAGGAAACGGCGCGGACCGAAAGCGGGGACGCCGTCGACGCGGACGACTTCCTGGCAGAGGCCGCTGCGGACAAGCCAATGAGGCGGATAGATTCCGCACAGGTTGCTGAAGGCGCCGCCGGCGTTGAGGATGATCGAGATGTCATAACGCTGCGCCAGTTCAAAAAGAAAATCGAGTTTTGAAAAGTCGTATTCGCCCTCCTTGCGCTCGATTCTGTCCCAGGCCGCGAATCCGCGGATGGTATTGATATTGAGCTTCCGCATCGTCTGAAAATCACTTTCCCATTCCGAAACGGGCAGATCTTCGGACTTAGCATATGGCGCATAGGAAACACCGAATGGGAAGAATGTTTTCTCTGTCATTTTATTTCATCCTTTCATTTGAAAAAAAAATCAGAAGCACTTATAGTAATAATGGTTGAACCTTGAAAAATCAAACGGAGACGAAGTCGAATTATGGGAATCACGATGACGGAACTGGCAAAACTGGCAAATGTGTCCCAGTGTGCCGTCTCGCTGGTTGTCAACGGCAAGTCCGAGGGACGTCTTTCCGAAAAAACGCGTCGCCGGATTCTCGACCTGATCGAAAAATATGACTTCCGTCCGAATTTTTCCGCCAAGGTCCTGAAGAAGTCGAAATTCTATGCGGTCGGTATCGTCATGCCTGCACCGAAATCCTTTTTCGACACGGAGGTCATCGCGAAACTCCAGCTGAGTCTTGCCGCTGAAAAATATCTGGCGCTTTTCTCCTTTTATCCTTCGATTCAGGAACTTCCCTCGGCATTCAATTCCGTGCTGGAGCATAATGTGGACGGCATCATCTCATGGGAATATCACGACTGCCTCCGGAAGAACGGAATTCCGGCCGTGCTCTACTTTTCGCAGAAGGACGGCTGGGACTGCATTGCGCCGGACTTTACCGTTGCCATCCGGCAGGCATTGGATTACCTGACTTCGCTGGGCCATACCCGGATCGGATTTGTCGGCGGCCATTGGGAACTGGACGGGATGGACCGACGGCGCGCGGCCTTCCTGAAACTGGCTCCTGAATTTGGCCTTCCCGTGAACCCGGAATGGGTCGTGGACAGCAATGGCACCCATGAAGACGGGATTTGCGCGGGCGGAAAACTTCTGCATCTGTCCTCCCGTCCGACCGCCATCATCACCATGAACGACAATATCGCAGTCGGGGTCATGAGCGCCTGCCTGGAGGGGGGCTTGCATCTTCCCGCCGATCTTTCCATCCTCAGTTTCGACAATACGGACCTTGCAAAGGTGTCGATTCCTTCGCTGACCTCCTTCAACCTTTGCACGAGCCGGATCGTGGAATGTCTTTCCACCCGGATTCTTGAGCGGATCGAGAAACGGGATTTGGCGCCGGAACTCATCCTGATTCCGCCGGAACTGGTTCTTCGTCATTCCTGTGCGGCGGTCCATTGAGCATTCGGCTTATGTTTGACAAGGAGCACCGGGAAAGAACTTCTCCGCTCAGCGCGGCGGTTCTCCCAGATCGTGAAACGCATTGAAACGAACCTCGTCTCCGTTCAGTTTTTCCTGTTCGAGTATGATCAGTTCGTTTTTTCCTTTTTTCAATACGGGAGACGGCACATACAGCGTTTTCGCCGGACCGATGTTCCAGTAGCGTCCGAGGTGGAAGCCGTTGACCCAGACCGTGCCCTTGACGCCCGGGATGGAGAGAAAGGCTTCCCCCGTTTCCTGAAGTTCAAATTCGCCTCTGTGAAACATGACTTGACCCTGTTCATTTGCGAAGGGGCCGAATTCCAGTCGGCTCAGGTCCTTCAGGGGCAGCGCCTTGTATTCCCATCCGAATTGATATTCAAGCTCCAGCGCCACCCCGCCGACGATTCCCTTGCGGTCGATTCCCGTGTAGGGACCGTAGTTGATCCTTCCAAGATTTTCCACCAGCAGTTCGAGCGTCAGCGTTCCATTTTTCGTCAGTTTGAACGGGGCTTCTCCGGTGCAGCGCATCCGTGAACCGAGATAAGCGCGATCCTCCCACACCTGGACGAAGTCGTTTGTATCGAAGAGGCAGAGGCTGATTCCCGGGTGGATGTCATGAAGAATGTGTTTGTAGTAGACGAAGCCCGAATTTTCCCCGAGTTCCTCGAGCGTCGGCGGAGTTCCGGATGTTCCTGAAACGCCGTCCAGCCGGGCGAGCTGGGAAAACAGACTCGCGCTTCCGGTCAGTTTCACCGGTTTCGGAACAATCTTTTTCGAGTCGGGAACCACTTCCGTAATGCGCGGATTGTCAAGATATTTGCGGATCAGTTTCTGACAGCGGAAAAAGCGCTCCGTGGGATCGCCGCATTCCGAAACCATGCAGTCATAGTCGTAGCTGGTCACGGTCGCTTCATACTCCTTCAGACGATTGCCGTTTGCCCCGGCGCTGAAACCGAAATTCGTGCCGCCATGGAACATGTAAATGTTGCAGTGGGCGCCCCTCCTCAACATCTCCTCGAAGTCCTCGTAGAAGGTGTCCACTCCGTTTTCGGCGGGTCTGGATTGATGTCCCTTGCCCCAGTGATCGAACCACCCGACCCAGAACTCGGCGCAAAAGTCCTCTTCGCCGGGCCGATTGGCGCGCAGGGATTCGAAGGCACGCGCCGTATTCGAGCCGAAGTTGCCGGCCGCCCATACGCCGGGCAGTTCGCCGCCTCGCGCATACGGATTGTAGGGACCGTCGCTAGTGAAGAAAGGCACGTCCATTTCGCATTCCGTGTAGAGATCGCGGAGATATTTCATGTATTCCTTGTCGTTGCCGTAGGAGCCGTATTCGTTCTCGATCTGGAGGAGGATCACGGGACCGCCGGAGGTTGCCAGATACTTTTTCAGCTTCGGCAGAAGCACGCGGAAATACCGTGTCACTTCTTCGAGATACGGGCGGTTCATGCGCCGGAACCGGATTTCAGGAATGGCCGAAAGCCAGCCGGGGAAACCTCCGTTGTCCCATTCGGCGCAGATATATGGTCCGGGCCTCAGTATGAGTTTCAGACCATGTTCCCCGACTTTGCGGATGAAGGATTCAAGGTCATACGGCGCTTCGAAATAAAACTTTCCCCGGTGCGGTTCATGGAGGTTCCAGGGAATATACGTTTCGATCGTATTCAGCCCGAAGGCGACCGCCTGGTCGAGACGTGCATCCCAGAGTCCCGGATGGACTCTGAAATAGTGGAGTGCGCCGGAGAGAATCTGCCGCGGGCAGAATGCGGGAAGGGTAAAAAGTTCGTTCATGAATTATTTCACAGTTCTGAAAAGTTTAAGGTCGTAAATAGTGACATCTGTATCGGGCATGGCGGCCAGGGACACGCAAACATTCTTCACGTTTTCTTTGTCGATGGGAATCGATGCTTCCCCGGCAGTCTGGTTTGGGGATTTCGCATGGAAATCCTTGCTTGCAGCGCCCATCCATTGCCATTTCGCTTTTGCACCGTACATATAGAAACCGACCTGAAAGGCTCCTTTGCCGGAGAACTTGAATGTCAGTTTCAGCGTCTCGCCCGTTTTGACCGGAATCTGGTCTTCGGTGTAAATTGCCGTATATTTGCCTTTGGAGGCCAGCTGGACGCCGGGAACCGCGTCCTTCATCACTGGCGTTATTTCTCCGAACGGCTTGAATTCGGCGGCGTTGTTCAACTGCCAGCCGACGATGCAACCTTTGTCGCCGGGAAGAAAACGGTTATCGACCTTGATTTCCGTTTCCGCGGCATTCAGGGCAACGAGCCCGGAAACAGCCGTCAGCACAGCGGCAAGACTCAAGTATTTCATTTTTTCTTTTCCTCTTCAGATGGAATGATTTTTTCAACTTTGACATCGGTAATGCTGGTCTCGGAATCCTTCTGCACGGACAGCGCCAGGCAGACATTTTTTACATCCGATGCGGTGATCGTGATTTTCTGCGAGACAATTCCGGGTTTGACCGATGCGCGCGCCCATGAACCTGCGATGCCGCGCCACTGCCATTTCGCTTTGCTTCCATATTGGTAGAAGCCGAGCATGAACAATCCTTTGCCATGCACCGTAGCCGTGACGTGGAAAACGTCTCCGGTCCGCGCCGGGATCTGTTCCGCCGCAAAGATCGAGTAGAACTTTCCATTGGAGGTCAGCTTCACGCCCGGACAACCGTCGATGGTGATGGGGGAGGCCGTGCCGAACGGTTTGAATTCGGCCGCATTGTTCAGAGCCCAGCCGCGGGGCAGGGGACTCCCCGCGGCAAATTTGAATTCAAACTCCGGAAGTTTGATTTTTTCGACCCGGGATAGATCCTTCGGCAGTTCCTTGCAGAGCAGAAGCATTGCGAAATCGTAGTCCCCGAGCGTGATTTTTCCATCGGGAAGGCGTTCGCCGGTTTCCCGGTTGTAGAGGACCGCGTCTTCGGGAACACCGAGTTTTTTGCGGTCGAAGGCAAGGTTGAATGTGGCCTTTTTGCCGAGATTGCCCATGACGATCAGCGTTTGTCCGGGCCGCCGGTAGGTCGAAAGCAGGACGTTTTCCGGCTGTCCCGTGACGGCGCCGTCGCTTTCATAGTGCGCCACGAATTGGCAGTCCTCTTTCCAGATGCCGAAAGAGCCGAGAATATCGAATACGCGATAAAGGGTCTCCCGCTGAATGCCGCCCGTTGGCGGGGTCAGTCTTTGCCACGGCTTTACCCCATTCGGAAGCATGACCGCAAATTGCGTCCGGGTGATAAATTCAAACCGCTGCGGCCATGTGTCTTCCGGCCAGCTCTGGCGGTGGATTCCGTCGCAGGCGACGCTTTCCGCACCGATCTGTGTTCCGAGCGATTCGGTCATGATATAGTCGAGCGGGAACCGGCTCTGGAAGATGCTTTCCCCGAATCCGTCCTCCCATCCGAGGACGCTGGTCGCCAGCGAGAAGGAGGGAACGATCAGGGCGTTCGTCATGTGGATCTGGAGCCAGCGGGGAGTCATGCCGTGCTCATGCTGGAGAACGGAGACCCGTTTGACCAGCTCGCGCATCGGTAGAATGCCCGTGGCGGGATGGAGGATGCCTTCGTCATCGATTTTCGCGGCGGTTTCAGGATTGCGGCAGGTGATGAGGAACATGTCGTCCATATACATGCCCCAGAGTCCGCGCTCGATTTCCTGACGGTAGGCGTCCACGATGTAGTCCATGTAGCTTGGGACAAGGAAGCATCGGACCGCGCCCATATACCCGCATTTACGGGAGATCCACTCGCTTTTGAAGTAGTCGACATTGGGGTCGAGATATGTGCATAGCGTGGGATCGGAATACTTCATATACGAGGTCCCCTGGGTGACTTCCGGCATGACGCGGTCAAGGACGAAATTCCGGCAGTTGATCCACCATTCGGCATATTTTTCCTTCCCGACGTCCGGGAGCGGCGCGAAGAGTTTCCGGATGTCGTTCAGATATTTCGCATCCCATTCCTCCACGGATTTGTGAAGTTCGGTATAGCCCTGTCCGGTTTTCCCGAGAGCGATTGCACGGTCGAAAGATTTCCAGTCGTCGTTGAAGGGAACCCTTGCCCAGCGGTTGTGGTAGCCCGTGAAGTGTTCGCAAAGTTCCATGACCGTGTTCATGTTCTTCATCCGGCGGGGATAGGCGCTCTGGAAATACTGGCGCAGGCGCGGGTCCGCGTCCTTGACAGGCGTTGCCATCAGCCCGAAGCCGAAGGAATGTCCTTCCTTCAGACGGACGGGCCGGTTGATGATGTCGACTTCCAGAAAAACGGTGTCGCCGGAATGGACGATCCTGACCGCCGGTTTCTCCGTATCGAGTTTGGTTCCGAAACTGGTGTCCATGAAAAAGCAGAGGCCGCGTTTTTCCGCCCCGAGCCAGAGATACGGCACAAACTGGGGATTGACGGGCGACTGGGGACTGTAGAGTTCCGCCCCGGTCCAGAGCGTTCCCTGACCTTTGGGCAGACTGCGGCTCGGATTCCGGCGGATCGTATCGCAGGCGACCGCATGGAAATATTTCAGCTCGCTGTCTTTCAGCGGGATAATCAGCGTCAGTCGATCGATGGGCTTGCCGGAGGTTCCCGTGAGTTTGACGTCGTTCCAGAGAAATCCGTCATATTCGAAATTTCCGGTTATATTCATCCGGACTCCATTCGGGGTGGCCGCGCTGGAGAGCAGTCCTGCGGAATAGCCGTTCCCGTCGCGTTTGACGGTAAGGGTTCCGGGGTTGAAGCGGGCGGTGTGTCCATTCGAAGAGATTTCGAAAAATATCTCTTTGGAAAGCATCTCGCGTCCGAGTGCGCGGACCGAGGAGGGCAGCCCCGCATTCGAGAAGGTGTATTCGTTCAGCAGCACGCCGAGAGTGTTTTTTCCCGTCTGACGGATCGGGGTGAAGGGAGGCAGAACGATTTTCGCCTTGCCGTAGTTGTTGCCGAGCCAGGGGAAATGCTTCTTTTCAAGTTTCGCGGACGGTTTGATGGTCCGGCTTTTCCCATCCGCGAAAGTGATCTGGAATTCGAATGGATATCGCCCGGGAGCGGCGGGGACGTTCAGATCGGCGTTCCAGTCGCCGTTGCTCTGCTGCATGGCAACCGGTTTCCCATTGCCGAGGCGGGCGTGAATCGAGGCAATTTTGACATCACTGTCCGGAGAGCAGACAACGACGGCCTTGTCTTTCGATGGATAATGGTACACCATCACAGAACCGATCTTCGGCAGGTCGAAGTCGAGGGTGGACGGAATATCGCCGCCTTTCTGGCCTTTCCTGGCGAAAAAACTGCGGCGGAGCAGGAAATTGCCGGACTCGTCCCGCACATTCACTTCAAACGAAAAAAGATCGCGCGAGGAAGTCGTGTGAGACATTTTGAGCTTGCCGCCCGGTTCGAGACGTTTGCCGTCGGATGCAACCGGTTCCCCTTTGTCGTCGGGCGCGGCGTGTTTCCTGAGCATCATGTCGGC
Organism: uncultured Victivallales bacterium; assembly: GCA_964462755.1. GTDB lineage: Bacteria > Verrucomicrobiota > Lentisphaeria > Victivallales > UBA1829 > SIG94. The sequence goes on from CAYWZD010000030.1 coordinate 16,655, forward strand.
ATAGACCTTTGGTGTGCCATCCAGCGCGGTCATGCTGACTTCCGGCATCCATTTCCCGGAAGCGATGAGACCGGGATTCGGAAAGCGGATTGCGGGTGCCTTTTCTGAAAGGTTCATGCGGATCATCGCAGAGCGGCTCAGGTGGTTTCGCGTGGGATAGAGCGCGGAAGCCCCGATATCCTTCCAGTTCCGGGCGATGTTGAAGTAAAGGGCATCCTTCGGATTGCCGATGGAGGAGCGCGGAATGGTAAGTTCGATTACCCAGAATCCGCCGCGCGCCAGGGAGCCGATTTTCAGGCCGGGACAGTTCCACGCGACATCGAAGTTCCCGGTTTTGTAGTGACATGTCCGGTCGAAGACGACTCCATCCCTGTTGGCAATGATGTGATATCCGGTTTCCGCATCGGGAGCGGTCGCGAACGTCAGTTCCACGGAATCGTCGTTGTAGACTTCTCCATCACGCTGTTTGGCAAGGGTGGACAGCCCTCCGCCCGGATCGTTGTTGTTTGCGCTGGTTTTAATCGCGATGTAGATGTTTTTGCTGTCCGCCGAAAGATAGACTTCTCCTGTCCGGTCTCCGATCAGTTGCGGATTCGGATTGTAATAGTTGAATCCGGAGATTACGGAGGCGTATTTCCACTCGCCCTTGTCTTCGGAAAGCATCCCGTCCATGACGGGCGCCGTCTTTTCCGGGATAAGAGGAACCGTGACCGTTTCCTGAGCCGGAAGAAGCGTCGGGCAGATGCAGCAGTACGCCGCCAGGAGAAGAATGATGCGTTTCATTGGCATCGAACATCCTTTCGAATGAGGGTAATTATACTCTGAGGTCCGTGGAAAAGTCTGCGTCAGGGCAGCGTTCCCTCAAGAACATACTTGAATGCGACGGTAGTTGTGCTTCCGACTCTTTTTGCGGTCGACACGTTCATTGTGAAGACACTTCCATCCATGTTGGTGATGTTTCCTGTGATGCCGCTGTGCCAGAGTCCGAACTTGTTGCCGCGTACGCCAGTCTCACGGTCCTGCTGGTAAGCCGCAGGGGTGTACGGCGGCGGAATCGTGTTGTAGTTGTACCATGCGGAATAATGCGCCATGTAACCGCAGTTCAGGTCGAAGAAGACCGGAAGCCTCGACTGGTTTTTTGCACGGGAGAGCTTCAGCGGAGAACGTGAATCTTCCGTTGTGTCCAGATATGCGTTGTATCCATAGAGCATCGGATAGTAGGTCTTGTTGTCCGAAAACTTATACCAGGAAATACGCGGTTCCAGATAGTTGGGCCCCGCGGGGCAAATATATGCTTTCTGCCGGATGCCCACATAGGGTTCAAAAAGACGGAACCAGTAATTGGCTGCCAGGCTCCATCCGGGAATGGAATACCCGGCCATGAAATATTCTTTGTTGTCGCCAAGATACATTTGCCATGTGGTTCCCAGCTGTTTCATATTGCTGACACAGCTGATCGTTTTTGCACGCATCCGGGCGCTGTTGAGCGCCGGAAGCAGCATTCCGGCCAGAATGGCGATGATGGCGATTACGACCAGGAGTTCGATTAATGTGAAATTCCCTTTTGCCGTCTGACTTCTGGACGATCTGACGCCGTCGGGGGAAATCCCTGGGGAGCGCATTAGTGTTTTCATGGAACCGATCCTTTCTTTTTTCTGTCTGCCGTTTTCTTGACAGTTCTATTTGACATTATACGTATAACTTTTTCTTTAGAATATTATACTCTAAAAATTGTATTTGTCAAGAGGATGAAGCATTTTTTATGAAAAAAACTTTCCTGATAAGTATTGCGTCAGTGGAGTTCTTGGAATTCAAGAGAAAAGGAGGGAAGCGTTTC
>CAYWZD010000031.1:0-14736 GCA_964462755.1 uncultured Victivallales bacterium
TTCCCTGCGTTCCGGACTTTTGACGTTACTTTGCCCAATCGGCCGGGATCCCGGCTTCCTGACGGCACTTTTTGACAAGCGCCTCGAAACGGCGTCCGTAATCGATATAGGTTTCGTATTTGCGGCGCGCCTGAACTTCGGAATCCTCGGGATTGTCGTTCGCATGGAAGACCGTTGCGACATGGGGCTCGATGGAGAAACCGCCGTCGTAGCCGCGCTTGAAGAGATCGGTCAGAATCCAGGGGATGTCGCCGTCGCCTTCTCCGGCGAACTGGAAGGCGGTCTGGACCGTGCCGTCCTCCTTGAGTTTGCAGATGGCGTCCTTGATATGGACATAATAGATGAACTCGCGGACGTTCTCATAGAACTCGCGGGTGCTCTGGAGCGGGTAGGGGGGCTGTCCGATGCGGCGGAAGGTGAAAAGCGGATTGCCGGTGTCGAAGATCAGCTTGAAGTTGTCGGACTTGATGTTCTCGATGAGCCGGAGGGTGTGGATATGGGACTGTCCGCCGTAGTTCATGCAGTTCTCATGTCCGTAGACGATGCCGGCGTCTTCACAGATTTTGACCAGTTCGCCGACTTTGCGGAAGATGATTTTTTCCAGCTCGGGACTGTCGAATTGTTCATCTCCGGTGAGTTTGAAGCTCATGCCGCGGAGAAGTTTGATGCCGAGCTTCTGCATCCGCGGGATAGCGGTCAGAAGCTCTTTTTTCGTGACGGCGAAATCTTCTTCCGAACGGGGGGCCTTGCTCCAGTTGGCGACGCCGCTGCCGTAGCAATTGAAAGTGATGCCGGAACCGGACATGGTTTCCAACGCCTTTTCGAATTCCTCATCGGTCAGGAAGCCGAGGAACTTCTCCCCGACGAAGCGGACTTCGATGAATTTCCAGCCCAGTTCACGGGTGGCTTCGAGCTGTTTCCGAAGATCGTGCGAAGCCTCGTCGGCAAAACCTGTCAAGAACATTTTTCTACCTCACAAAGTTGAATCAAAGTTGAATCCATTTTCCGGATCTGGCGGACTCATAGCAGGCATGGACCGCACGGGCTGTTTCGCTGGATTCCTCGCCGGTGACGAAGGGCGCGCGGCCTTCGCGGATCGCGTCGATGAAATCGGCGATCTGTGCCGGATGTCCGGTCCCGTAGTAATTCTTGCCTGCCTGAATCGCCTTGGATTCCTCGCATTCCTCGAACTTCTTGCCGAGTTCCCCGGTCAGTTTTTCATCGAGGAACTTCCAGAAGACGGGTTTGAACTCGGAATATTCCAGATAGCCTTTCGTGCCGGTGAAGAAGAATCCGCTTCTCCACGGAACCGCGAAACTGCCGGAGGTGGCGCAGAAGGTCACATGCATTCCGTTTTTGAACTTGAGAATGGCATTGATCGTGTCTTCGGTTTCGATGGTTTTCTGATGAACCAGATTGGAGCAGGAGGCGCAGAGCGAGTCGATGTCACCGAGGAAATAACGGAGCAGGTCGAAATGGTGGACCGCCTGATTGATGAGGACGCTGCCGCCCTCCTGAGCCCAGGTGCCGCGCCATGGATCGCTGTTGTAGTATTCGTCGGTACGGAGACAGGCGACATTGAGGGAAGCGGTGAGGAGCGTCCCGAATTGTCCGTCCCGGAGCATCTGGCGGAGGAGGATGTTGGCCGGCTCGAAGCGGTGCTGGAAGACGCCCGCAAAGATCAGTTTCGGATTGCGCTTATGGGCGGCCAGGGCGATTTCGAGCTGGGCGTCGGTGGCGGTCAGGCACTTTTCGCAGATCACGTGCTTGCCCTTGTCGAGGGCGTCCGCGACGATCTGCCCGTGGCTGGCGTGATCGGTGCAGACGCTCACACAGTCGATTTCAGGATCGTTCAGGATGTCGTGATAATTGATGCACACACGCGGCACGCCGTATTTGTCCGCCATGGCCTGCGCCTTGCCTGGAACGATATCGCAAAGATACTGGACCGTGACGCCGGGGACTTTCCGGTAACTTTCCAGATGCACCGGAGCGATGACTCCGCTCCCGATAATACCGCACTTGATTTCCTTCATAAACAGCATTCCTTATGATTTAGTTCCGAATGAGTTCAGAAAACCTTCATTTCCACCTGAGACAACCTCTTTTTTGACATAGCGGGAGGATTCGATCAGTTTCCGGAGATGGGTATCGAATTCCGCCGAATCGATCGGCAGAGAGACCGTTTTTCCTGTGAGATGGGAGAGCAGCATGGAGTTGCCTAGCTCAAGACCGCGGATGCCTTCCGCCGCCGGAGCGATCAGAGGCGTTCCGTTCAGCACCGCGTCCGCATGATTTTCGATGATTACCTGATGCGGGTTCGGATTGGACGCCCCCGCCGGGATGTTCACATTCCAGACAGTCGGCGTGCCAAAGGAGCTTTTCGTGGTCCTGACGAATTCCGGAACGGATTCTTCCGTTCGGAGGAAGGAGAGAGCGCCGCCTTCGAAAACAAGACGTCCGCGTTCGGCCGTGATTTCCAGACGGTTGGTGCCGGGAGCTTCGCCGGTGGAGGCGATGAACACGCCCGTGGCGCCGTTGGGGTATTCCAGATACGCGGTGACGTCGTCCTCGACCTCGATGTCGTGATATTTGCCGAATTTCATGAAGGCGGTGACTTTTGAAGGCATTCCGAAGAACCACTGCATCAGATCGAGCTGGTGCGGGCATTGGTTGATGAGGACGCCCCCGCCTTCGCCGCGCCAGCTGGCGCGCCAGTCGCCGGAGTCATAATAGTGCTGGGAACGGAACCAGTCCGTGATGATCCAGTTCACCCGCATGATTTTTCCGAGTTCGCCGCGGTCGATCAGGTCCTTGATTTTCCTGTGGGAACCGCTGGTCCGCTGGTTGAACATGGCGGCGATTTTGAGTTCCGGATGCGCGGCGGAAGCCTTCACGAGTTTCTCGGCCTCTGATTTCTGGACCGCCACAGGCTTTTCCACGATCACATGAAGTCCGCATTCAATGGCGCGGAGGGCAAGCGGCACATGAAAATAGTGCGGAGTTGCGATCACGACGGATTCGATGTCCGCTTTTTTGAAGAACTCTTCACTGTTGTCGAAACAGGCGAACTTGTCCCGATGAACCTCGAGTTTTCCGGGGTTGATGTCACAGACGGAAGTCAGAATGCAGTTATTGAGTTCGGAGATGCTTTTCACATGGGCGCTTCCCATGCCGCCGACTCCGATGACTCCGATCTTCAGCTTTTTCATCCGTTCCGCTACTCCTTTCGGATTCAAATTGGTAAAAGCCGCGGAAATAATTCTGTTTGAGAATAACGTATAACTTATCCCGGCATCCGGACACCTGCAAATAAAATCCATGCGGTTTTCCCGGAAAACTTGTCTTCTTTCCCCCTTTTTTAAGATTCCGAAACTTGATATTCCAGTGAAATATGATAAACTATATCCGTTTCACTTGTATCTTTTCACAGAGCCGATACGGGAGAGCTTCATGAACAAGTCGCAAATGCTTCAGGACATGATTTTGAGCGATCTGAGCTCGGGACGCTTCAAGCCGGGCGAACCGATCCCGTCCCGCAACCAGCTTTGCCGGAAGTACAAGTGTTCGCGCAATACCGTGGAACGGGCGATTGCGGCCCTCAAGCTCAAAGGATGCCTTGTCTCCAATCAGGGGGGAACGACCCGCGTGGCTTCCTCCTATCAGACGTCCTCCAGCCCGACCGAGCTGTTTATCGTGTCCGGCTTCTTCCACGAGCAGTCGGAACGCGCGATCCGCGAAATGTTCTTCCCGAGCCTCGAATCCAAAATCAACGTCCGCGCGATCCGCGAAAGCGATCTGCTGAGGAACACTGACACGGTTTCCCACCCGGGCGCCGCGCTGATCTGGGTTACGCCCGGAATCGAGGCCATGTGGCTGATGGCCCATCTGGAGCGGTCCGGCGTGCCGCAGCTGCTCATCAACCGGATCTACCGTCATTACAATTATGCCGGGACCGACACGATGGCCAGCATCCGCGAAGGGATGACCTGGCTGATGAACGAGGCCGGACGGGAATGCGCGCTGGTCTCCCGCAAGGCCGACCTTGCCATGCCGTATCTTTCCGAACGCCTGATCGCATTCTACCAGACCGCCGCCGAACTGGGCGCAAAACTGACCGGCGACCGCATCCACGTGCGTTCGTTCCGGGACTTCCCCGCGGAACTTTCCGAAACCGGAAGCCGTCTTTTCGCCTCCGGAAAACCTCCCCGCGGAATCGTCGTGCTGGACTCCTCCCTCACGGTTCCGCTCGTGACCTGCGGGCACATGTACAACATGACCCCGGGACGCGACTATTTCCTGCTCTCCTACGATTTTCTCCCGGAACTCATCAAATACGACGGCATCGCCATGATGCGTCAGCAGAACGAAAAACTGTATCTGGAGTCGCAGCGCTGGCTCATGGATGGCTATGCCGAGAAGCGCGCCCCGTTCCATTCGGCCATCCGCACGGAACTGATCGTCTGCAAAGGCACATAGATTTCGTTTCAGGCTGCGAGAAGAAGGATTCCGACGATTCCGCAGCAGGCTCCGGTGATTTTTTCCCAGCTCATTTTTTCATGGAGGATCACCGCGCCCAGAAGGAATGTGACCACAAAGCTCATTTGAGCGATGGGCAGGACAATCGAAAGATTCCCTTTGCTTATGGAGACGGCCATCGTGTAACAGATGCCGAACACGAAAATTCCGGAAATGACGCCGTAGCCGAGAACCTGACGGTTCAGAAACTCTTTCGTTCGCTCGCTCGTCCAGTACCAGACGATTCCGCCGATGAACCAGCAGATGCTGTTTATCAGAATGATCCCGTCGACGGTGGCTCCGGAAAGGGCGCCTTCCTTGTAGGACAGTCCCATTCCGGACCGCATCAGCGCGGCGATGATGGAGATAAGCAGTCCGTAACGGGCATATTTGCCGGTCCGCCTGTCGCCGTGTTCCGCCCATGGGAAAAACAGCATTACGGCGCAGAGCGCGACAAAAATGCCGATGATCTGAAGCCGCGAAAGCATTTCTCCGAAAAGGAACCAGCCGCCCACGACGACCGCGACAAGATTCAGCCTGTAAACCGTGGAGGAAATTCCGACGCTCTGGTATTTCATGGATGAAATCAGCATGATGTTTCCAACGACGGAAAAGATTCCCGAAACGGTTCCCCATATCAGCGTCGCCGCCGGATTCGGCCCGAGTCCGTGTCCGCCCAGCAGGCTGATCATCATCCACACAAGCCCTATGACGGAAATGAAAATTCCCGTGGACTGCCGCTGTTTTTTGAACAGTTTGAAAAGCATGTCGTTGATCGCCGCCAGAAGAAGACACAGTAAAGCCCAGAAAACAGCATTCATTTTAAAACCAGATTTTTTTCGTATTTGTAAAATTTTTTATTGTTTTTTTACTTTAGTGCAATATATTTCGTTTGTCAAGTTCAAAAAACTTTTTATTGAAAAATATTGAAAGCAGGAGGCAAAATGCGGGAATATCTTGTTTCGCTCGGGCAGAAGCTTAAAAGCATTCGAAAATCGAAGAAAATGACTTTGCAGGAATTCGCTGAAAAAGCGGGACTTTCCGCCGGACTCATTTCGCGCATAGAAAATTTCCGGACGCTGCCATCCCTGGTGGTTCTTGTGCGGATTTCGGCGGCTCTTGGAATCAATATGACGGAGTTGTTCGAAGGAATCACGTTCGAAGACCATCCGCGGTGGAAATTGATCCGCGCCGGGGAAGCAAAGAAGATCGACAAGGAGGGGGAGGGGATCGGCATGAATTACTTCATGCTGACGGAGACCGGAGAATCCGCCCGCTCCTGCATCTGGCTGGTCGAAGTCGAACCCTGGGTGAAACGTCCTCCGGTCACGACTGCCGCCGATGAGATGCTTTACATCGTTTCCGGTGATCTGGAATACCATCTCGGCGTGGAGAAGCTCGAACTTCACAAGGGGGATCTCCTCTTTTTCGACGGGGAGATTCCGCATTATCCGGTCAATCAGACGCAGCAGACAGCAACCATGCTGGTCTGCTTTTTCATGCATCCTGAAAAAAATGGTTGAGGGAGTCGGCGATGGCTCGTATTTCCGGTATGGAAATACATCCGCGGGAGCACGCGGCATCCTGAGGCATATCGCGGCTCAGGATTTCAGAAGCGGAATGAACTTCTATGTTTTCTACGGAACAGCCAACAGAAAATGCTTGATAATTCTTTGAGGTCCTGTTATATTATCTCTATAAATAGTCGGGTGTGTGAGTTCTTTTGTGGTGAAAACAGAGATATTGCGGCGGGGAGTATATGAGGGGATTGTTTTTTTTCGTCCGGGAGAAGTGGAATCGTTATTGTTCTGAACCGGTCTGGAACGGGCCGGACGATAAAAAATTGACTCGCTGGACGTGGCTGCTTCTGGGCGGCTGGTTCCTGTTCTGGTCTCTGCTTCCGATCCTTGTGCTTCGGAATGACTATATCGATATCCTCGAGAATATCGTCTGGGGGAGCCATTTCCAGTTCGGATACGACAAGAATCCGTATGTGGGCGCCTGGATAGGGTATGCTTCCTGGATTCTGACGGGAGATACCTGGATCAGCTATATTCTGAGTCAGGTTTTCGTCACCGGCGGATTCCTCGCCATTTATCTTACCGCGCGCAAAATGCTTCCGCCGCTGCCGTCGCTTCTTTCCGTGGTGATGCTGTACGGAGTCTCCCCCTACTGCATGAAGGCCGCCGAACTCTGCGACGATGTGATGGAACTCGGGTTCTGGCCGTGGACCGTCTTCTTTTTCTATCAGGCGTTGCGTTCCGACCGGAAACTCCTCTTCTGGGTTCTGACCGGGGTTTTTGCCGGACTTTCTTTCATGGTGAAATATTACGGGGCGGTCCTGTTTGTCTCGATGTTTGCTGTGCTTCTTTTCACGAAGGAGGGACGGGCTTCCTTTAAGACGTTCGGACCGTATCTGGCTCTGCTCGCGGCTCTTCTGATTGCCCTGCCCAATCTTCTGTGGCTTTGCTGCAATGATCTCGTCGCAGTCAATTATGCTTTTGCGAGAGCTTCCCTGGGCGAAATTTCCGTTTCATCGTGGTGGAATCACATATCCAATCCCTGGCGCATCGTTACACGTTCCGCGGGGATTGTGGCGGTGCCGCTGGTGGCTTTCTTCCTTTGTTTCTTTCACAGGCTCCGCGAATTGCCGCCGCCGGATGGATTCAACCGCCGTTTCATCGGGATTATTTGCTGCGGGCCGTTTGCTGTGACTTTGCTTTTTTCCATGGCGACGGGAGGGGCCATCAATTATGCATGGGTGATTCCATGTTTTCTCTGGACGGGCGTATTGGTTTTTCTTTTTTATCAGCCGCGCATTACGAAGTCCGGCTTCCGCATTTTCCTGACTCTGGTGTTCGGCACGGTTCTTGTCTACGGCGTGATTTACCTGTTTCGTGCGACTTTATATCAGGGTTACATCAGAAACAAATGCGACTATGAAAATTATCCGGGCCGGCAGATCAGCAAACATGTGACCGATGAGTGGCGGAAACTGACAGGACGTCCGCTGAAATTTGTGGTCGGTGAGCGAAAGGAATCCTGCAACACTGCGGTTTATTCGGCGGATCGCCCGGAGGCTTATTTTTCCGCCAATCCGTCTTACAGCCAATGGATAGACGAGAGGGAACTTCGCAAATATGGAGGCGTCGTCATTTTTTCCAGACTTTGGCCCGGCATTGTTCCGAATTTACCGGATCAGGCCGTGTGCAAAGGCACAAAATTGTGCTGGCTGGAGCGTTTCCAAAAGGATGGCCTCAAATTTTCTCCCATGTATCTGAAGGAATTTCCCCGTGCCGTTCCGGCATGGTTTGCCGCTCTGGCGGGCGAACCGAAAAAAGAATACATCGCTTATTGTTTCATCCTCCCGGCGGAACAATCGGCGTCCAAGTGAAAAGCGGAGCCGTGCCGCACTTTATTCCGTAAATTCGGAAGGCCTTTCTGTTTCGAGTGTTGCATTTTGCGTTTCCCGTGCTACAGGTAAGAAAATAACGGAAATCCAACAGGCGGGGAGTCTCATCATGCGGCACGTCCTTCATTCCATTCTGATCGTTTCGGCGTTTTTCCTTTTTTCATCCGCTTCCTTCGGACAGGGGCGGGCTCGGTCGACCATTGCCAAAGGCACACGGGACGGCAATTACAAAGAGGCGTATGACGCCGCGCTCCGCTTTTTCAAAGAGCTTCCGAAAGGATCGCAGGACCCGCGGGCGGCGGAAGTCTATCAGGATGCCGTTCAGTCCATCCGCGGACTTCAGACATTTGATAAATATGATGAATTGCTCGATCTGATCGAATCCCGTCACGCGGACAACATTCCGCTGCTCTCCATCATTGCTCCCGGGTCGTTCAGCTACGGTTATAAGATCGGCAACCGCTTTACACGCGGCACTCCGCGCGGATATGCGGGCGAACATGTCACTTGTATGGAGAGGGACCGCGTCCGCATCCTGCGTCTTCTCGTGAATGCCATGGACAAGGCCGCCAAGGCGGACAAGCCGCTCCGGGACGAGTTCTATATCAATCTGGGGAATGTTCTCCGCTACAACCGTTCGAACCAGCAGTCCTGGCGGCTTCAGGAGCTGACTGACCTCTCGCATCTGCCCGACTACGACCATGGCCGCAACGCTTCTTATTCCCGTCCGCCGGTGGATCAGGATTCCTCGCCCGTCTATTACCGCGCGCCCGCCTCCTTCCGGGATGCCCGGAGCGACGGCGAACGCATGCGTTACGCGTATGACCGCGCCATCGCGGACGGTTCGGCCGAAGCCAGGAACGCTCTGGCGAATTTTCTTGCGGGTGAATTCGATTTCTCCCATGTGGACCATTACATCAGACAGCAGTATTACCAGTCTCCCGCCTTCCGCGACTACCTCAACTCTCTGCGTGACATCGAGACCGTCGCACAGCTCGCGGACGGCGTCCGCAAACGGACGCTTCCCGATGACCAGAACTATATCCGCTTGTACCGTGAGAACGAAGCATATCATACACTCGCTTCCATTTATATCGCGCGGATGCAGTTGGACAACGCGGTGAAGGAACTCAAGCTTCAGCTTAAGAAATCGCCCGGAGACAATTTCACGCTAGCCCGTATCCGTGAGATTACCGGCAACTATGGAACTTTTGCCACCCATTCCATTTCCCCGCAGGGCGCGGAACCGCGTCTGGAACTCAAGTTCCGCAACGCCTCAAGCGCAATCATCAGCGTCCGGCAGGCGGACGCCGAGGTCGTGTTCGATGAATTCGTCAAGGGACTTTCCAGAGTCAACACGGAAAGCTTTCCATACAATCTCTACAGCTTCGTCGATTATAGGAACAAGTCACCGTGGAATTCGATGCTGGGACGCGAAATTCTGAAATATGAGATACCGCTCAAACCCCTTCCGAAACATTACGTCACCTCCGAATTTCTCACGATTCCAGTGAAAGCGCCCGGCGCTTACATCGTTTCGGCGCTGTTCGACGGCGGGCAGGAAACCAAAACGCTGGTCTGGATCACGAGCGAGGCCCTCAACCTCTTCCGCACCGTGGATGGCACAGGCGTCATGCTGACGGATCCCATGACCGGAAAACCTCTTCCCGGACGCGAAATCACGCTGTACGGGTTCATTCATCATTATGCCAAAAATCCCGTGCAGGTCGTTGCTTACGGCGGAAAAGTCAAGATCGAAACGGTCCGGGAAAAATTCACCACCGATGCCAACGGCTATGTGCTGATTCCCCCGCAGGAGAAATATTCAAACGCGCGGTGGTTGCTGTCCAGCCGCGACAAGGGACGTTTCGCCATGCTCGAGGCGTGGGACGTCTATGGAAAACGGTCTGGCCGAAGTTTCCCCGACCAACCGCGCACTTATTTCATTCCTGACCGTCCGGTTTACAAGCCCGGCGACACCGTGGCATTCACCGGATATCTGCGGACACCCTCCTACGGAAAACCGACTCTGGCGGACTGCAAGGAATATTCCGTGACGGTTCATGCTCCGCGCGGCGGAAAAGTTTTCGAGGCTTCCCTGAAGGTGGACCCCGAAACGCTGGCGTGTTCCGGAGAATTCAAGCTGCCTGCCGACGCCCAGCTGGGACAATACAGGATCGATGGAGGCATTCCGTATGGTTCCGCCATGTTCCGGGTCGAGGAATACAAGAAGCCCGAATATGAAGTGACCGTGGACGCTCCGAAGGACCCGATCACTTTAGGCGAGACCTTCACCGCCACGATCACCGGCAAATATTATTTCGGTGCGCCGGTCGTGAACGCGCCCGTCAAATATAAAGTCACCAGACAGGAAAAACAGGCGTTCTTCCCCTTCTCCGCCCCGTTCGACTGGCTTTACGGCAAGGGATACTGGCTCTGTTCCTCCGCGGTCCGGACATACTGGTTCCGCCCGGTCAATTTCGGCAACGAACTGGTTGTCAGCGCCAGCGGAATGACCGATGCCGAGGGGCGCCTCTCGATCACGGTCGATACATCCGACGCCCTCAAACGGTTCGGAAAACTTGACTTCTCCTATACCGTCACGGCGGAACTTTCCGACAGCACACACCGCGTGGTCACCGGCTCCGGCGACGTGATCGCCGCCGCCAATCCCTTCACCGTTTTCATCCGCCAGCGCTACGGCTTTTACCGGACGGACGAGGTGATCGAGCCGGAGGTCTCCGCCTTCACTCCCGACGGCAAACCAGTCTCCGGCTTCTGCCGCCTGTCCCTTTTCCGCCGCACGATCGGACGCGACGGCGCTCCGGCCCGGATGGGAAGCGCGCTCAAGAGCCTCTCCTTCAAGCTCGACGGTCCGGACCGTCCGCGTTTTACCGTGAAGGAAGCGGGCGTCTATGAGCTTCATGCCGAAGTCACGGCGCAGAACCGGGCAAAGAACGAAACTTCGTCGGTCCTTTTCATACGCGGGGAAAAAGTCCCGGAAGGACTTTTTTCCGAACTCCCTCTTGAGATCACCAGCGACAAGGGCGAATACCGTCCGGGCGAGACCGCCTCCTTGCTGATTTCCACGCGTGAACCGGGCGCGTTCCTCTATGTTTTCAAACGCTCCTCCCGGAAAACGGAAGTCGAATTCATTCAGGCTAAAGGCTATTCCACGATGGTTTTGCTTCCTCTGGAAAAAGGCGACCAGCCGAACACGTTTGTGACGGTCCTGACCGTGCGCGGCGGCAAGCTCCACCGCGTGGAACGCGAAATCATTCTTCCGCCGGAAACCAGAATGCTCAATGTCAGCGTGGGCGTCCCGAAGGACAAAGCCGCACCGCGCTCGAAGGTGCCCGTCACTCTGACGGTCACCGATTCTTCCGGCAAGGGGGTTCCGGGCGCATTCACGCTCACCGTGTATGACAAGTCGCTGGAAGCGATTGCGCCGAACGCGGTTCCTGCCATTGCTCAATTCTTCTGGGGCTGGAAGCGTTATCCCAACCAATCCGCCCGGAGCAACCTGAATGAGATGTTCGGTTCTTTTGTCGGATATCTTCCCGATCTGGGGATTTATTTCGATTATGGCGTCAACTCGATGGGCAGGGCGAGAGCCTTCCGCGGCGGCGCTGGTTTACGTATGGCGGAATTCGCTCCCGCCGCAGCCGCACCGATGTTTGAATTCGCCAGAAAAATGGATTTCAAGTCAAAAGAAAGTTTGTCGTCCATATCAGCGGATGCCGCTGGGGAGGCTTCCGCGCCGGACGCGGGCGGTTTTGTCCGTTCGGATTTCCTTGACCGAGCCTTCTGGATCGGACAGCGCACCCTCGGTCCGGATGGAAAAACCACGCTGGAAATTCCCGTTCCGGACAACTTGACCACGTGGAAAATCCGCGTCTGGAGCCTGACTCCGGATACCCGCGTGGGGCAGGGGGAAAGCGAGATCGTCGTGAGCAAGGACATGATTGCGCGTCTGGAGCTTCCGCGTTTCCTGGTGCAGGGCGACCAGTCCACCGCGATTGCCAACGTGCATAACTACACGAAGAAGGCGTTTACGGCGGAAATTACGCTCGGCATCGAAGGGAAATCGGTTTCCGCCGCAAAGAAGACCGCGACAGTCCGGATCGAGCCGGGAGATCATGGGACGGTTTCCTTCCCGATTACCGCGCTGGAGCCGGGCGACGCCAAATTCACGCTCCGCGCCGCCGCGGACGGGCAGTCCGACGCTCTTGAACTCAAACTGCCGGTTACGGTCCGCGGCATTGACAAACAGCTCAACCATTGCGGGCGTCTGGCCGCGGACGCGCCGAAGGCGTCCGTGGCTTTGGTGATCCCGGAAAAACGCAAGGCAGAGACCACTTTCCTGACCCTGAACCTTTCCCCCGGCGCCGCCCATGCCATGGTCGAACTCCTGCCGTATCTGGCGGCGGACGATTCCAAGGACGTGTTCGGCGTGGTCAACCGTTTCGTTCCGGTGGCGGCGGCCCGCGCGGCTCTGAAAAAGCTGAATGTCAATTTCGAAGACCTCAAACTCAAGGCGGGTTCGCGTGACGAACTCTTCAAGGATTATCTTGTCCATCGCGATTCCCCGCCCTCGTTTACACCGGCTCAATTTGCGAAGATCACGGCCGACAGCCTCAAGATGATCGAAAGCATGGTCAATGCCGACGGCGGCTGGGGCTGGTTCTCCGGCTACGGAGAAGTTTCATGGCCGGACACCACCGCGTATGTGGTCGACTCCCTGCTCGATCTCCGCGATGACGGCGGTGTTTCCTTCAACGCAAATCTCATCGGACGCGGACTGAACTGGCTGGCGGCTCATGCGGAAACCCGCATTCCCGAGATACAGCAGCACAAGAGCGTTTCCAACACCGATGCCCTTGTGCTCAAAGTCCTTGCCAAGGGCGGCAAACGCAACGTGACATTCGAAAAACTGATCTACGAACGGCGCACGACGCTGGCGCCTTACGGTTTGTCCATGCTTGCGCTTGCTCTGCCCGCAAAAACCCCCGAACGGGATATGGCGAGACGCAACCTGACGCAGTTCCTGAAAGTGGACGAAGAAAACGGTACGGCGTATCTCAACATTCCGTCATGGTGCTGTTTCTTCTGGTACGGCAACGAGAACGAAACCAACGCCGCGTATCTGACGCTTCTGCTGGCGGATGAACCGAACAGTCCCGTCTGCCGCAAACTGGCCTCCTATCTGACGGCGAACATCCGCAATTCCCCGTGGCGCAACTCGACCCGTTCGATCGGCGCCGTGGTGCGCGCGCTGGCCGGATACATCATTGTCAGCGGCGAGGGCGCGCCCGATGGAAAAGTTACGGTCCGTTTCGACGGCCGCGAGATTCGTTCTTTCCGGATCAGCCGGGAAAACATGTGGAACGGCGACTTCACGTTGTCCCTCGGCGCCCGGGAACTGACCGCGGGCCGACACAACATCACCCTCGAATTCAGCGGGAAAGGGGCGGCTTACTTCAGTCTTATGCTGAATTATTTTACGCTTGAGGATGAGATCAAGCCCGCCGGACTGGAAATGAAGATTCTCCGCAAGTATTACAAGCTGGTCCCGGAAAAGGCCGCGGCGTCCGCAGTCGGCCCGCGCGGCAAAGTGCAGCGGATCGGAGTGGAGAAATACCAGCGCATCGAACTGCTGAATACGGCGTCGCTCGTGCCCGGCGACCTGGTGGAAGTCGAACTGATTTCCGAGGCGAAAAACGACTATGATTATGTCGTTATGACCGATCCGCTGCCCGCCGGATTCGAATATGTCTCCCCGGTCAGCGGATACCGCTGGAACTGGCGGAGTCCGGTTTATTGCGAATACCGCGAACGGGAGGCGCGTTTCTTTGTGCGCTCTCTGGCTCGCGGGCCGGGCAATGTCTTCTACCGTCTCCGGGCCCAGCTTCCGGGACGGTATCTGGCGCTGCCTGCCTCGGGCAAAGGAGTTTATGCTCCTGAACTGAAGTGCAATTCCTCTCAGGAGACCTTCCTTGTGAAGGAATGATTGTCTGTTCCGTGAAAGAGCGTTCCGGCGTGTTTTTTTGAGAAAATTTCGCCGGAACGCTTGATTTTTTTTCATTGCGAAGTATCGTTAAAAGAAGAAAAAGGTGTCACGCGTTACTAAATCTAAGAAAAAGGATAAATCCCATGTTGAATGAACCGGTTCTTCCGATCGGCACTATGATCCGCCTGGATGAGATTGAATTGTCCCGTCTGAAATTTCTGCGCGAGGCGGGGATGGAGTGTTGTCAACTCTGTCGGATTTTTGATGATTATTTGTCAGGAGAAGAGGGGAAGAAGAAAACGGGAATTCTTGCCGACGCCCTGGCTGAAAACAATCTGAGCGTTCCCACGATCTTCTTTTCCTTCCCGGACCAGAAGTGGACACCGGACGAATGCGGGATTACGCCGGAAAAGCATCGCACCCGGCGCATGATTCAGGCGGCCCGACAGATGAGCTGGGCGAAAGCGTTCGGGACAAAATACTGCGTCTGCCACGCCGGACATTTTCCGGACTTCGATACTCCCGCCTATGAAAAATGGGTCGCTGATCTGCGGGAGTTCTGTCTTCTTGCCGGTGAGAACGGAATGTATTTTTCCTTTGAGACCGGACCGGAGCCGGCCGGAACGCTGGAACGCTGCCTCGCGGATTTGAAGGTCCCGAGTGCCGCGATCAATTTCGATCCGGCGAATCTGCTCCTATATAATCAGACCGATCCGAAGGAGTTCCTCGACCGTCTCGGCTGCTTTGTCCGTTCGGTCCATTGCAAGGACGGCCGCCGTCCTGTCGACGGTGCGGG
>CAYWZD010000031.1:14836-18433 GCA_964462755.1 uncultured Victivallales bacterium
GCTTTGTCCGTTCGGTCCATTGCAAGGACGGCCGCCGTCCTGTCGACGGTGCGGGCATGGGCAAAGAAACGCCGCTTGGAAAAGGCGACACTCATTTCGTCGAGAGGATGAAACAGCTGTTTGCGCTTGGATTCCGCGGGCCGCTCATTATCGAACGGGAAATCCTTCCGGGACCGGAACAGGACGCCGACATTCTTTCCGCAGTCGCACTGCTGAAGGAGCTCCGCAAAACAGTTTCCGCCTGATATGGGGAATGGTCAGGAAGTAAAAAAACAGCGCTGAAAAATTGAGCGCTGTTTTTTTACTTGCATCCGGGAAGCAGGGAAGCGTTATTTTTCCCGTGGAATGAGGACCAGTTCGCACTTCACCAGTTCGCGTCCATTTCCGGTGAAGAGCTTCTGTTCCGGCTGCGGCTGCTGCGAAGAGAGAAGCTGGAGTGATTTCGAAGCGAGTTCCCGGGTCAGCATGACCGCCTGATAGCGATTCATTTCAAGGCGTACCCGGAGTTCCCCTTTCTGGTTCATATCCAGCTTGACCCCTTTCAGGGGGAGGTTGGTCTTGTCGATTGCCGTGCGAAGCAGATTTTCCACTTCGGCGGGTTTGAGGTCGTGACTGTAGACCCATACGTGCTTGATTTTAGAGGGAATCAGCGCGATTTTCTCCGCTTTCGCCACCGGTTTTTCCTCTGTGAATCGAACGTTTGTCTGAGAGGAGTCGGTGGAAGCGAAGCGTGTATTGCGCACATCGATGGAATTTCCTATGAAATTCTGGTAGGGAGCCGGCGCCGGAGAGAGCGTTGAAGGAATGACGTTCCGTGCTTCCTCCGGAGGAGTTGCCGCGATTTTCGACGGATCGGTGGAAAACGGATTGTCGACGAAAACCAGATACCATGCCATGAGGAAGAGGGCGAGGAGCGCGGCAACGCGCATGGCCCATCCCGTATAACGATAGGCGGGGCGTCTGGCGATCGGCATGTTTTTGCGTATGTGGTGCGTAAGTTTTTTTCGGATTCGGAGCTGGGCGGCGGGCGGGCATTCGATTTCGAGCGTTTTGGAAACGGCATCATCCAGCAGTTTGAAGGATTCCTGAAGGCCATGGCATTTCTGACATTGCCTGATATGTCTTTTTTCGGCGGCTGAGAATTCTTCTTCGCCGTCGAGCTGTGCGCTGATTTTTTCGGGAGTGATGCACATCTGGTCTTCCGTCAAAACCTTCACAGGCCCAGGCGAACCCTTTCTCGCATTCATATCCACGTGCTCCATATTGTATTATATTTTGAACTTATTCCATGGGCGCAGTCGTTTCTGAAGACGAACTGGAATCCATGCTTAGTAAATATTCTCTCAGGAGCTCGCGTCCCCTGGCAATTCTGGATTTCACGGTTCCTATCTTGCAATCCAGAATGGATGCGATTTCTTCGTATGGCATATCCTTGACATGTCTCAACACCATCGCCTCCTTCAGGGTTTCCGGCAGTGAATTGATTCCCCGTATCACATTATCCTGAGTTTCCAGTTTTTCGAGGAGGGAGTCCGGTGCGTTGGAGTTGTCCGGAAGTTCGAATTCAACGGAATTGTCCATGGAATCCTGCTCGCTTCCCGGCGGTTCCGACAGACTCACATTGACCCCCTCGCCGCGTCTCCGGTTCCAATGAAATTTATTCCTTGCCAGGTTCATTGTGATCCGGTGCATCCATGTCTCGAAACTGGAATCTCCTCTGAAACTGTCCAAAGCATTATAGGCACGAATGAAAGCATCCTGCACGACTTCTTCCGCGTCATGATGGTTTCCAAGAAGTCCGTAAGCGAATCGATAAAGTTTCTGAGTGTAGATATCGACCAGTTCATTGAACCGTTCACGACTCCCCTCCTTGAAATCTCTGATCAGCTTTTCTTCATAACTTTTTGTGTCGCCAGTCATGTCCAATTAGCTCCTTTGACATGTCTCATCCCGGAAAGTTCCATGAAACATGCTGATTTTTGCAAAACAGCGCATTTATTTTCAGAAAATTCCAAATCGATTTACCCCGGTCCCGCAGATTCCCTCATATCCCCTACATCAGGAAATGTAACATGCGATCTGTTTTTTACAAATTTATTTTTAAGATAAAATCGAAGCTTTGCGCAAACTTGTTTCATGTTTTCGATCCGGAATGAGCGGGCGGAAAAAAAATAAAAAAGCTGCGGCTTGCCAGAAAACGTCCGGGATTATCAAAGATTGTCAAAGGGAAAAGTCTTGTTTTCCCCGGGGTGCAGCCGCGGGTTCAAAGAAGAGAAGGGATTCCTTCCGCGAGGCGGATACCCGTAATTGGAATCAGATTTCTCAGCAGCATTTCGGCGCTCTGTGAATGATTCGGGAAAACAGCGTTCGGGGCGATTTCATGAAGGGGAATCATCACGAATGCACGTTTGTGCGCCAGCGGATGAGGGATTTTCAGAAGCTCGTTTTCGATGATGCGGCTGCCGAACAGAATGATGTCGATGTCCAGTTCTCTTGATACCCAGTGCGGATGTTCCGGATTGCGTCCGGATTCTCTTTCCAGCGCCTGACAGAGCCCCAGAAGCGCTTCCGGCGTGGAATCCCAGCCGCCTCCGATCACACAATTCAGAAAAGCTCCCGCGCCCGCTTCACAGCCGACGGGATCGGTTTCATAGATCGAGGACACTCGGCGGACGAGAAAGCGGTTCCTGATCAGTGCCTGAACGGCATTGCGCAAATGAAGCGCCCGGTTGCCTTTGTTGGAACCGAGCGCCAGAAACACCCCTCCGCTGTGCGGGAGGGGGGATGAATCGCTGCTGTCGTCCTTTTTCAGCATGAGAAGGAGAAAGCCTTGACCGCCTTGATCTGTTCCCTGATCTGATCGATCAGTCCGGCAGGAACCGGAACGTTCGTCTTGATGACCGCGAGGGAATGATTCCGCGCGAGGTCCTGCGGGGCGCGGATATCGATGATGTTGATCGAATTGGCGCCGAGAAGACTGGCAATCCTGCCGATGACGCCGGTAGCGTCGTTGTATTCCACGAAGAGATTGTTGCCGCTGAGTTCGAGGTAGATCTTGTCGAAGTTGTTGATGCGGGAAAGCATCATGTGGCTTTCGGTGATCGTGCCGCGGACGGAAACGTTTCCGGCGTTGGTGATGAGGTCGATCGTGATGGATTCGCCGTAATGCTTGTCATTGTCCACCTCGCGGTCCTTCATCTCGATTCCGCGCGCCTTGAGGAACTCCATGGCGTCGGACGCGCCGAGATAGGGATCGAAGTCCTTGGCGATTCCGGCGGTGATCGGGGCCAGCATCCATTTTCCGAACGAATGGAGCTTGCCGTAGAAACTGGTTTCAATGCGGCGAATCTGGGCATCCTCGCCGAGATAGGCGGCGGAAACTCCCGAGAGCAGCGACGCCAGCGACTGGAATTTTTCATCCATTCCGTCGGGCACGCCCTTGTTGACCACGCTGGTGGTGACGCCTTCGGCAAAGTAGGCGACGGTCTGTTCCGCGGCGCGCTTGGCGGCCAGGAAATTGGCCTCCTTGGTGTTGGCGCCCAGATGGGGCAGCATGACGTCGGCGATGTCGGCCACGCTCTTGGGGCCTTCGGCGTC
>CAYWZD010000032.1:0-18200 GCA_964462755.1 uncultured Victivallales bacterium
ACCCCTTTCGGGAGGACCCGCGACCTCCCCCCCCCCCACCCCCCCCCTTGGTCGAGGTCGTTGGCCCTCGCCCCTCTGACGCCTGCTCAAGGATGTCGAACGCCTGTCGCAGCGGTTCAAGAGCACTCCTGACCATCTGCGTCAAGGCTTCCGGCGTCACCTTGAACCGTCGTGCAACCCTTGCCTGCGATACGCCATCGACGACGAGCATCCAGCACATGGACTGTTCCGGATCCGGCAGTGTCCGGATGAAGTCCCTGATGTCCATTGAGTCCGTCCATGTTGACGGCGTCTCCGGGATTTTGCTTATCATCTGCCATGTTTTATCGTTCATATTCAGTCTCCATTGCCTGTTTGATCAGGATATTCTTCTGACGGAACATACGTTTTGTGATATTGACCTTTGCCGACTGCAAGCACATGTTGATGAATGTCTTCGGCATGCTTCTGCCCGGATCATACTGCGATACTCTCCGGCATAAAAAAAGAAACATGTCCTGCATGTAGTCGGGGACATCGTGGAAACAACGGGTCTTGACGGCGATTTCGACGGCGCGCGCCTCTGCTGTTTCCCTGATGTATTGCCAGTTCTCCTCAATAAAACTCATGTTTGTCTGATTTGCTGCCTGTGCCGAATGCTTTTCCCCACAATAGTATATACACCACAACCGATTTATTGGCAGAAGCGCATTGATTCTGAATCTTATGGATTTCCTCGCGCACGCAACGCGCGCTATACGCGCGTGACCCGGGTGACGGCCTTTTTGCCCTCTTTTTACATATATATATACTTCTAACATTCTAAGTTAATACCTTTCATGTTGATATTGTGGTATTTATCTCTTAGAAAATTGCTTAGAAAGCCACTTCTAAGATGCTAAGTTCGTTGCTTCCATCTTAGTAACTTTTTCTAAGTTGCTAAGATGTTTCTAAGTTGTTTTCTAAGTTAAAATCCGGGTGGCAGGGTCTTTATTTTAAACCGCGATCCTTTGCTGCATGCCGGGTTTGTCGATTCGATCAGTCCACGCTCCACCATCTCCACCAGAATCCGCCGCCGTCCCTCTGAATCCGTCCCCGTATGGCTGGCGTTTTGTGAAATCAAAGTTGTAGAGACTCCTTGTCCGCGATCGAAACGCTGAATGACGCGAATAATTCGCCGCATGATCTTTTCCTGATACTTTGCGCTTGGCGTATCGTCCTCGATCTGGAGAAGCATGTCTTCGGCGTGAGTGAAAAAGAATTCGACCATTTTCTCCGCCGCGCGCCAGTGTTCGTCCGTGAGCATGACGAATTCTCCCTGCGACTGTCCGCTCTGGTTGATCGAAAGCATGACCGCAAAGCGCGGCATGTATTCATTGACCAGCCGCCGCCAGACCGGATGCAGCTTTGCCTGGGAATGTTCTTTGAATATGTCCGAAAGGGCGCGTCCGTAACCTTCCGGGACTTCAACCACGCCATGCTTCCGCAGGAAACTCTTCAGGATTTCATTGAAACGATCGATGATTCTTCGCGCGTTGATCCGGGCCGGGTCGCCGAAAAATTCTGGCATTTTGCAGTAAATGAACCGCCCCATGAAACCGGATGCGATATCCTGCTTGCGGACCACTTCTTCGAAAACTTCGGGCTGAATGTTCGCGATGATGTTGGGATAGCAGTAATCGCATTCCGAAACGCCGCCCTTGCCGCTGCGGCTGGAGAAATTATGCCGAAAGAAGCCCTTGCTGAACGCTTCCGTCAGGAATGAGGTTGCCTTGTGCTGCCAGTGCTTTTCATCAAGCCAGTTCACGAATTCGGAAATGGATATCAGCCCGTTCGGATGTGTTTTCAGAGCCTCGGCGATTCCTTCGGCGCTGCCCGATGTTCCGAGATTCCAGCCGTGGGAAGTCGTCACCGTGTCCAGCAGATTGCCGATGTCCTTCCCGCTGGCGGAATTTGCCGCCAGCATGGCGTATACGTTGCAGACTTGACCGGCGGCGGTGTTGATGCGGAGACGGGCGGCCGGCGCCCCGATGGGCGGGAATTCGGCTTTTGCGGAATCGGGAACACCTTGACCGGACAAGGCGCACCCGGCGGTGACGATCGCTTTCAGTAGCGCCGCCTCCATCGGGAGCGCAGGAACGGTCACGCTTGCGTAAAGGTCCGTCATTTCGCCGAGCATGGTTCCGTCGATTGCAGCACGGATGTCGTCGCATGTGACATCCCGCCATGGCGTTGGTTCCGGCGGAAGCTCCGGCTCCGCATCCTCGTCCGCTGTCGCGGAAGGGAAAACCGGCGGATTCGACGCTTCGGCGTTTGCCGCGGAACGCTGAAGACGCGTCCGTTCGCGTTCCGCTTCCTTCTCGAGAAAACCGGGTTCTCGCAGTTCGCGGAGCGCGCGCCAGTCCTTTCCCCTGCATCCGTCGTGGTGGCACAGAAACCCGATGGCGCCGCCGGGCTGCTGGGTGATGATCGCCGACCGGTTCCTGTGTTCCTCGTTGAACGGACAGACCGGGAAAACCCATTTCCGGCAGTCGCGCCAGCTTTCGGGACCTTCGGCTTCGGGACAGTAGGTCCGGATCCAGGAATCGAGATCGAAATCCTCGACCGGTTCCATGATGATCGGGTCGGGCAGCTCAACACTTGCCCCCGCGGCGGACCTTGCGGGGAGCGGTGACGCGGCAACAGCTTGGACTTGGACAGCGCCGTTGCCGGCCGGCTTCTCCGCCAGCCCGGCGGCGGCATGCAGAAGCTCCACGGGGACCGTCTCGAGCGGATCCGGTTTGGATACAATGTGCGCCTGCCGGTGCGGACGCCCGGGAATGTTGTCTCCCTTGCAGTTCATCGAGCCGGGCAGTCGCCAGATGCGCGACGGATTGAAAACGGTGTTGTCTATCTTGACCGCGTTGCTGTTGCACGCCTGAAGCTGCTTCAGGACGGCTTCAATCAAACCGCCGTCTTCCGCGGGGATGTCGATGCGATACATCAGCTGCGCCCCATTGCCGGAATCCAGAAACAGCGGGTCCGGGAATTTCATGGAGGCAAGGCCGTCGTGTATTTCCTGCGCTTTTTCGGCAGCGGCCTCGTGTTCGTCGTCGCTGGAGGATATCCCGGACGGACGGACCGCGTCACAGTCGATCAGGAGCCAGCGTCTCGCCGGGATGTCTTTGTCGTTGGTCGTCAGATCGGACTTCCCGGTGCAGTCTCGCAACCGATTCGCGGCCCGCCCGAGGAGCGCCGGATTGACCGGATTCGGCGTGTAATAAACTCCTCGATAACTCCGGACAAATTTTTCAATATCTTCAGGGACTTTTTCGATGTTCGCATAATCGTAGTAGCCGGACACCGTATGCGGGTGCCGGACATTGACCGTTGTCGCGTCGAGGATGCGAATCTCGAAAAAGTCTCCTTCCCGGAAAATATACCGCAGAGCGGAAATGATTTCGTTCCTGTCGATCATTTTTTCAGGCTTTCTTTTGTATTGAGGGTTTCAAATCTTTTTGTGAGAAAAATAGTCAGTTGTTCTTCGAAAAGGATTTCGATTCGATTTTTGGCGGCGAATTCGAATTCCCGGCGCGCGCCCGGAGATCTTTGCCAGCCGTTGAGCATCAGTATGACGGTTGCCTGACGCAGATCCTGAAACGCCAGCGTCATGTAGGTTTCGTAATCCAGTCCGTGCGGTTGCCGAGCAGGATTCAGGACTTCGCAACCGAATTCCTTTTTAAGAAGTCCTTCCATAGCAAAGAACGACGGATAGTTAAAAAGCACGTGTCCGGTCATGGGACCTGCAATATAAACAACATCAGACTTTAAAATCATTCTCTATTCCTTTCTTTTCTTTGATACGCCCTGCGCTCCTCCGCATGGAGGATGTAGTAGGCGCGGTTGTAGTTCGAGCGAGCGGCGGGGGTCATTTTGATAAATCCTTGATTGCGTTAATAAGATTCATCGCTGGTGCTGTTTTCTTTTCAATACAAAACCGACACGGATGGATTCCTATGACCGAAACTCGTTTATCAGCACCAGTAATGTTTTCCGGTTCTTCTTGATGCGATTCTACTGCATCATAAGTGATTTCCAACGGCTTTCCACATTCTGTGCAAATAAAGCGGGTAACCAAAAAAATTCTACCTGAATCACTCATGGTTTTCATCTTTTCCTTTCACGACCACCTCAAGGCCGAGTTCCTTGCAAAGCAACAGCAAGGTATCGAGCCGGATGTTTCCGGTCATTCGAAAATGTAGAATGGTATTTGCACCAATTCCCGCCGCCTTCGCGATTGCCTTCCCGCTCCGGGAGTCCCGGAAGAGCGCAGAGTTAATAGCGGCGATGATTTCAGCGGAGGTCATCTCACCCACCCCTCGCCCTCTCGGTGCTCGAGCACGCCGCAGGGGAAGCCGTCGATTTCGTCAAGCTCATCCATTAGCACTTTATAGCCAGTCGCATGGGATGCTCCTCCAAGCCACACGCCAGCCGAAGAAGCAGATACAACCGTTGTCCTGAAACCATCCGGATTGTGTCTTTTGAACTTTACAGGGAATGGGATTTTCGGAAGAGAATCATTATCCCACGGGCGCAGGCGGGCTTCGGAGATCTGATTCTGCGCGATGGGAATTCCTTGGATCGCGTCGCAGTTAA
The DNA here is from genome assembly GCA_964462755.1 of uncultured Victivallales bacterium. GTDB lineage: Bacteria > Verrucomicrobiota > Lentisphaeria > Victivallales > UBA1829 > SIG94. Next base: position 4,615 of record CAYWZD010000032.1, read on the forward strand.
TGATTTCATTGGAAATACCCGTGATCTTCATATAGCCAGAAGCGTATCCAATATCATTCGCCCCTTTCCACCACACCCACGCCCCGACCTTGCACCAGTCGGGCAACTTTTCCTCAACGGTCAGCTTCGGGGGCGTGCAGGAGGTAATTCCACACCAGTAAGACATATATCCATCAAGACACGGACATCTTTTCGGAGGTTTGATCCCCTCGAAAAAACATCCAACGCTACATTCTTCACATTTCCACTTACTCATCTCACTTCTCCTCCTTAAAATTTTCGATCATTTCAGTAATCGCCATGAGCGCCCGTTCCCCTGCTTCTTTAATTTTCGGGCGGTCACATGGCGTCTTTACAGCGATGTCCTGAATCTTCTCATAGCAGGAAGTCAAGGCTTTCAAAACCTTCACGTCTTCAAGGGTTGTTTTCATCCCTTCACCTCTCTTCCGTTCAGCCGCATCCAGAGCCGGAGCGCGGCGGTGGCGGGGTTCGCTTCAATCTCACTAAAAACTGCTCCTGCTGTATGCAAGGAAACAAGCGTCCTTCCATCCATAAGCGTTCGGGAAAATACGGTATATTTCTTCCTCAATTCATCCTTGATTTCGTCGGTTGTCGGAGCGGAAGTCAAGACTATTCCAGCGGACTGGCATTTCATGTCTTTATTGCCTTGTTCACGAACGACAATCTGGTGTTCATACCTTGAATTATCTTCGCCAGTCGTTTCGCTATAATGTTCGCACCAAAATGCCTCTTCATGAACCAGCGCGGACTCCGGGAAGTCCCCCGGCTGTAACTGCTGGCACATCTCCAGCGGCGGAACCAGTGATTCAAGACTCATGGGACACCTCCTCCTTGATCAATTCTTTTACATCTGACAGCTCTCTCAAAATATAAAATAAAATCATATCCCAAGCGTGTTTTGCGCTTACCTGTTCGCCGCGATTACTTCTTTCATCCTGAAGATATTGTATTTTGCACTGTAAACTGTGTATTTTACCCCATGCCTCGTGCCTCTTTTTCTCATCCATTCTTTACCTCGATTCTCTTGAATTCGGTCGCCCAGCACCACTTCCGCAGGCAGTCGCCGTAAATCGAAACCATTTCTTCTAGAAACGCCGCCTTCGAGTCGAACCCTTCCGCTCTCGCGTCCGCCTCGGAAATATTTTCCACGATCTCCGGCCAGACACGCAAAACATCCAGCCAAATTCTGGCGGCCGATTTCGGCATGTGAATGGATGGATACCAGTGCGCCAACGGGGACATGGAGTTTTTCTTCCAGTCTGGTTCTGTCGCTTGATAATGTAGACCACAGCATAAGCAACCATTCCAGCCGTATGTTTCCCGCACGTAGAGATGATCCCCCGGCCAGTATAGCTTCTTTACCTGATACCCGTGCATGTCTTCAAGGCCACTCGGATACCAGGGGCATTTCCTTATTCCGTTTCTGGGTTGATTGCGCATGATTCTCCGCGTCTGCGTCTTCGGGTTGACTTCGCGCATGATCGCCCTGACCATCGCGCCGTTCATCAAAATTCCTTTTTCGCTCATTTTAGACCTTCCTTTCCGAGTTGATTCAGTGTCATCAATCCCCATTCAAACATGACCGCAGCGCAGACGGGAACGATTCCCGCGAGGTGGTCCGCGAGGAGTCCACCGCCCGCCCCGGCGAACAAGTGCAAAGAATATTTCGGCTTATCCACATTCAGCTTTCTCCCCACGGCACCTGCCGGATTTGAAGATGTTCCGGGAACTTTGAAATGTCCTTGACCAGCTTTCCGCCAATGTCGAGTTGCTTCACGAAAACGGGCACTCCGGCGCTCTGGCACTGCTCAACGATACTTTCCACCCACTCGATCTTGCACGGGCGGCGCACGCTATCGGGACCGGATTCCGCACCGACGACGACCCAGCCGAACGGACGATCTTCCGGAGCGATATATTGCAGTTGCATGTCAATAGGACCAAGGAGCGGTTCGGCGGAAATCCATTTATGCAATGTGGGGTCCGCATTCCGGATATCCTTGATTCTGATGTTATATTGCTCTTGATCTTCCGTAGTCACTCCGTAAAAGGTCGGACATCCGGAAAAATAGGGAAGGCCTTTTGACATTCCGGAAAATCTTCCGGACCGTTTCGTTAAAATCAAATTTACGGCAAGCGGATACAGCTCATTGAGCCAGTCAAGGATTTCCGTCTCCGTATTCCACTCCTTGAAAATATCGCTCATATTGCCGACGAACACGATACCGGACTTCGGCGCTTTCGCCCCTGTCAGCTTCCGACATGAAAAATCATCGGTCATTTTCAGCCGTTCGGCAAAACCTTTCGCCCAGCAGTTCAAACACCCTTCCGATACCGGAGAGCACCCGATCACCGGGTTAAACTGCCTCGTCCAGTATTTCGCGCCTTTTTTCCAGTTGTCAATCATTTCCTCGCTCCTTTCAATTCCTGACATTCTTCCCAGCAATCACGCGGATAACTTGTGCAACATCCACGTTGAGAGCATTTCCCACAATGGGCGCTCATTTCCTTGTTGCATTCCACATGAGATCGCATGGTTCCAAACCCATTACCATTTATCCCGCTGATATAAAGATGTTCTCCGGTGATCGGCTTTCCGCACCAGTCGCAAATATACGGCTTACGCGGCTTCTTGATGATTCTTTCACGGTAAAAGCTCATTTCCCCGCTCCTTTCTGCTTCATAATTTCTGCAATCGGATCGCACGGAGCATTTACTATTCGGCCTCTATATTTCCCGCATTTATGCTTTTTTCGGAATTTGCATCCATGTTTGCAATACTGTTCCCTATTTGCATTTGTCCTTGCATTCATTCCGTCCATAAATTCAGCAGATTCAAATTTTTCGCTCATATTACCCCTCGTTTTTAAGCCGTTTCTGAAGACGCAAAACCGCTTTGATTGGAGATTCTCCATGAGCCCAGAACTCAAGAACTGGCTCTCCGTTGCATACGTATGTATCGCTGGCAACAACCTCTTCATCCCACACAATCGTAGCGCCGCCGTTAATTCCTTTCGCCATTTCTTCAAGGTCGTCCCGGAAACGTTTGTTTTCCTCTTCCAGCTCCCCGATCCGGGCGCGGAGGGCGTCCTCGATGGGGCGGGAGTTCCAGTGTAAACCTATGTTTCTGAGCATAAAGCAAGCACCGCATTTACAATCTGTTATTCCGCTCAATCTATCATTGTGCGGAATTTCCCCGCAAAAAGGACATGATTTAAGTTTTTCGCTCATTTCCAATCACCTTTCCTGTTTGTTTTTTCGTATGCTTCCTGTTCAAGCCGCGACACATCTTCCGGGAACTCTTTTATGTCTTGCGGTTTTCCACCATCGGAAAATTCAAGTATATTGATATTCATTCCGCGATCGTATCTGGAAACTCTTTTTATGGAATCGGTGTTGACCGCGAAAGATTTTCCATCCATTTTGTGCAGAAGTATCAGCATTTTTCACCGTTCGCTTTCTTCAACGCCGCGATTGCTTTGTCAAGGTTTTCTTTTTTGATGAAATCACATCCGCCTTCACCGGAAATAATGTTTTCAACGAGTGATTCCAGAGCGTCCCGCATGTCCGGCGCGGCGGAAATCAGGGTGGCTTTTTCTTTTTGCTCGGCGATCCAAAGCGTTGCGGCAACAAGACAAATCAGTCGTCCTTTTTGATCTTCGACAACAAACCCGTTTACGTTTTTTGCGTCTCGATAAATCCATGACTCTGGCGTTGAATTCTTCATTTTACGCATTTTCCTTTTTTCCGCTTTTCATCCAGTAGCAACCGTCAATCCTTTCGAATGGGATTCCAAGTTCGCGGATATGCCTTAATAGCCGTTTCGCGATTTGCCGGCGGGACCGGGAAATGCTCTGGATATTCCAGAATCCGTTTGATGTAAGGAATACTTCCTTTTCCATTTTGAATCCTGGAATTGATTTACCGCGTTGCTGAATATCACATACATAAACACGCGCAACCCAGTAACACCTTGTGCCTAATTCAAACATTCCATCGGCGGCGCCGATATAGGCATGGCTATCTTTTCTGATTTTTTTGTGTTTTTTCATTCCGCACCTGTGCTGTTCTTCCGATTGAACCGGATCCTTGCCTCCCGCGCCTGGGCGATGGCATTCTTCGCGAGGATTTCGCATTCTTCGACGGTATGGTTTCCTCTGGAAATCAAAACAAGCGGCTGAATCAGGATCGCGTTCATCTCCCGAAAAAGATCGATCAGGTTGTCCGCATGTTTGACGCGGGGAGCGCGGGGCCGATCCGATGCCTTTTCCCCGGAGGCTTTTGATTTTGCTTCTTTTTTCATTTTCATGGCCTTCTTTTTCATTTTTCCGTGATTTTTTTCATAAAACCGGCTTTTCTTTCATGGCACCCGGTGTTTTTCCCCACTTCATTATACAAAATGTGAACGCCGAAACGAATTCAGCGGCGTCTTGCGGAACAATTGCGTTTCCGTAACCCTTCAGCAACATGGCGCGGCCTTCTTTTTTCGTGGTGAGCGGGAAGCCTCCAATCTCCGATATGCCACAAGTCCCGCCAGCGTCCACGCCCTCGGAAACCCCATCAGCCAGCCGGAGAAAAAGGGATTCAGCCGGTATCCTTCTGATTTTTTTGTCCCGACAGTAGACGAGCCGGTAGCGGGCCCAGGGAGAAAGACTTGAAACACTTCGCAGTTCAAAGCCAATTGACGTGTTTTTCCGTTGCTCGTCCGTCTCCATTGTGACGGCGCCGCATTGTTCTTGCTGTCGTTCACAGTTATTGTTTGCCATCCCGCAGTTTGAATGATCGTGGACAAGCTCTCCTGGGCCCCCTTCTTTCCGCGCGTTCTGTCCTGATACCCCTGACGGCACTCCGACGACAGGATCGTCGGCCACGCCGCCGCGCAAGCATCCGGAGGCAGCGCCCCGCCCGTCTGGTTCGGGCCGCCATGCGAGCCGTCCGTCGCCTTGGCTGTGTGCCATGCGGTCACCGCAACCGTCTGCGTTTGCAGATGCGTTGATTTTTCCATCGGCCTGCCGGACGTTCTTGGCGTTGCAAACTTCCCGTCCGTCGCTTTCGGTGTCATCCATGCCGCCGCCATTACACGCTCCCGAAGATTTGCACATCCCCCGGCATTCGCCGCCACTGACCGTTCTTCCGACTCCCGGCAAACTTCCATCGCGTCCATGGTCTGCGCAGTCGGCCATCCCGACAACATTGCGTAATCCCGCAACTTGTATTTTCCCGTCGTCTCCGGACGGATTTCCATTGTCCCGCCTTCCGCATCGCCTGCCATCGGAGTTTTCGGCCATGCGGTCAAAATCACCGTATCTTGCAAATTTTGCTGGTGTCCCGATTCCACCCTCCGCAACAATAGGTTCACATTCTCGTGCGCCCATTTGACATTGCTGGCGTTCGAAGTTGGATAATGACAAACGGCCTCCCCAATACACCCGCTGTCTCCTGTGCGGCGCTCCGAGGCTGTGTGCGCCCAATACTGCCGCCCCGACGGCGTAACCTTCAGCTTCCAAGTCTGCGTATACTCGATCGAGCCAACCATGTTTAATCGCATTTTCAACCTGTTCGCCAAAGACAAATTCAGGGCGGCACTTAGCGATGAGATTTGCGAACACCGGCCACAAGTCCCGATCGTCGGCGAATCCGCGTTGCTTCCCGGCGGCACTGAAACACTGACAGGGACATGATCCCGTCCAGACCGGGCGGTCATCGGGCCATCCGGCGAGTCGGAGCGCAAGACTCCATCCGCCGATTCCGGCAAAAAAGTGGCATTGAGTATATTCTCGAAGGTCATCTGCTCCAACATCTGTAATGCTCCTTTCGTCTACTTCGCCAGCCGGAATCAACTCGGCGGCGATCAGCTCCCGCAGCCATTCCGCGGCGTTATGGTCAAATTCATTGTAGTAGTTCATTTCTTTACCGTTTCCTCGGGACTGAAAAAGGCGGCGGCTTCTTTGCGCGGCTTAAAATTCCCGCAGCGGCCGCCTTTGTAAATTTCGACGGTCTTCAGATCGCACGTCATTTCGCCGCGGTAACTGCGATTGAAGTAGCAGCCGGTTTCAAAACATTGAACTTTGGAAACTTCCGAACTGAAAAGGGTGACCGGAACCTTGACTTGGATTTGCTTTTTGGGAATCCGGAAGAGATTGAAAAGTTTCATGGTATCAGCGTCCTTTCTCATCGATCGCGGAAAACAGTTTCGATGTATTGCAAATCATTCGTTCCCCTTTGGCAACGGGCGGACAGTCTTCCAGAAACTCGCATTCCACGCCGTAGTCATACACGGCTGTAACTCGGACCTGAATAGCCCGTCCCCTGAATGCGAACAGATATTTTTCGCCGATTTTCATGATTCGCCTCTGGCTTTTTTCAAGACATCTTCCGCTTCTTTGCAAATTTCGCTACACAAATGACCAATTTTACAAATCTGTCCGTAATTCGTATATTCTTTTTCCGCTGGATATTTAGTGTTCCAATCCACGAGTTTTTGCAGAACTTCATACATATCCTCTGCCGCCTCCCGTTTCGATTCCGCGAGAAGCTCCTCCTTGCGGTTCTCATCATGAACATGTCCATGCTTCACAAGCATGTCGTAAATGCGCCATGCCTTCCATATTGCAATTCCGAATTTTCTTTGAATCGCGTTCGGGGTTACCTTTCCCGTATAGGTTTTCATCCAGTCCAAAACAATGTCAAGATTCATTTTTCCCCCGTTGGTTTATAATGTTTGCAATTCTGATTGCATTCATCGTCCATCGGCGAACACGGAGCGAACCGAAGATTATAGTAACGGCATCCGCACTTGCCGTCATCCTTATGAAAATCGAAATGCCTGCAATGCGGAAATTCGCCTCGATTATGCACACGCGCTTTTACTATTCGTTCTTCACTCATGTTTCGTCTCCAGCCGCCGATCGATCTCGGCATAGAATTGGTCTTCCACTTTCAACACAGTCCCGGCGGTAACTTGCAGTGGTTTCAGTTTATAATCTTCCGGATGTTCCGAAGCTCGGGCGTATCCGGTTTTTTTTAGAGCGTCCCACATGCTCTTGCAGTTCCGGCATGTGCATTTGGCTGGATCGGTCGTCAAATTCAGACTTCCGCAGCGGCATACGGACTCGCCGTCGTAATCTTCAATGTGCAGTTTCATTTTATTTCCCTCACTATCACCTCAAGTTTCAGCTCATTGCATATCAGCAGAAGTGTATCCAGCCTGATATTTTTTGTGCTGTGAAAATGATTCAGTGTATGTACCCCGATTCCGACGACTTTGGAAAACGACTTTTCACTGTGTCCGCTGTGCCAGATTGCCTGATTGATGGCGTGTTCGATTTCAAGTGCGGTCATTTGAAATTTCCTCCAGCTTGACACTGTTTGTCTCTTTCCAGTAACGGATGTATCCCCTCGCCTCTTTCAGCGTTTTGAAGTGTCCCATCGCGGAGCTGGTCCATGTCGAAGTTCTTTTCAGATGCCACCATGCTGTATATCGGTAACCGTCCGGATACCATGTCGTGTCCGTTTTCTTGATGCGTTCAATGCCTTCTGTCCATATTCTTTTGCTCTTCATCTGCGTCCTCCGAAAATCGTATTGAACATATCCGCATTCTGTGATATGGCGGTTTGCAGTGTCCGCCCATGCTTTTCACCTTCTTCATGAGCCTGCCGCATCAATGCCCGGAGTCCGCGCGCCTTGAGTTTCACAACTTCTTCGTCAGGCTTGTCAAGCCCCGGATTTTTGGCCGCAATGGCTTTCCAGTATTCCTCGAATGTCAGCGTTTTTTCATTGTTCCCCATAGTGCGATTTCCTCCGTCAGAATTTTTTCCCGCCGTGCTTCCCCGGGCGGGTTCTGTTGTATTCCGCCTTGGCGAGAATCGCGCCGGCGACATCCAGATTGCGCATACCGGCGTAATCCATGATACGGATTACGCAGTCCGCCAGTTCCACTTCGAGATTTGTGAACCCGGGACAGTGTTCATCTTTCTGCAGCGGATTCTTCCGCAGGGCTTCCAGCGCCTCTGACAATTCTGAATGCATCAGGGCGATGCATTCGCCGTCGTTCTGATCCTCTTCATGCCAGCCGTGATCTCTGGCCGTCCGGAAGATGTCCACGATCATGCCGTCAAACGCCAGCCGGAAATTGTTATTCTCTTCTTCCCGCCTGTAATTCCGTATGAGCCCACGTCCCAAAAGTGCGCGAACGGTATTCCAGTATTCAGGGTCGCTGGAACGCTGATCGGAAATTTCGCGAAGTATCGTGATGGTTTCATCACTGAGTATGAGCGGTTTGAGTTTCATAAATTGTTCAGCCCATGTCATTTTTCTTTTTTCTCCTGTTTTTCTAAAAAGGGATATCGTCTTCAGTCAAATCATGCGGATCCACCGACGCGGTCGCTGCCGGCTTGACCAGTCCGGGATATTTTTGTGCAAGTTCTTTGCGGGACACGTCCGCCTGCATGATCGCCAGGCGCTCTTCCCGTTCGTCCGGATCATCCGGCAGTCCGCCGATGTCGATGAATCCCGCCTGTTTTGCCTGATAATGGTATTCAGCCCCGACAAGGTCCGCATACCGCAAAGCGTCTTCTTCCGTCCGGATCGGATCGTAAGTCCTTACGGAAGACGGAAATTCTTCTTTCGTATCCGGATCCCCGGCGGCGGAGCGTTCCGCATCATCGATGTCAATACGCGAATACTGTTTCAACTCGAATTTCACAATTTCCGGAAACTTGCTTCCGGCGACTGTCCTGATTGCGATTCGAAGCGGTTCGCGTAATATTCCTTGATTGGCCATGGCGGAAGCTTCACGCGCGGTGTCCGGCGGCGGCACATCTTCCGGTGCGCGTTCCTTCCACCATGCTTCAAATTTTTTTCTTGCCCAGCCGGTATGTTCCGGGCATATCCACTGGGATTGAAAATCGTTGAACCCGATCAGGTAATCGACACGGAGCGTTTTCGGCGCGTCCGGGTCGGCGCCGCGCTTTTCATGAGTCGCATAAAAGGTTTCCTTCACGTCGTATTCGATTTCGGAATCCTCGCCGGAAAGAATGCCGTCGCTGGCGGCATGGGTGCCGTGGTTCAGCTTCAGGTCCGACTTTGGAAATTCATATCCGCAATCAGGGCAGGACGTGTAGGATGCCATGAAAACCGCCTGGCAGACCGGACACTCGCGCATGGGTGGACCATTCTGCCCTTTGCGCCCGAGGCGCTCCTCGATCCGGATCATATCCACCGGACCGTGCCGCATGATATTCTGCCCGTAGTCCAGGACAAGGCAATCTGTTTTCCCCGTATCCGGAGAAAGCCGGAATCCGCGCCCGACCATCTGGTAATACAGTCCCGGGCTGTTCGTCGGCCGGAGCAGAACAATACAGTCAATCGCGGGCGCATCGAATCCGGTGGTCAGAACGGCAACATTGACCAGATACTTCAATTCCGAAGCTTCATGTCCGAAAAGATCGACGGGAATTTTTTCTCCCTTGAACCGCGCGAGAACTTCCGCACGCTCCTCTTTCGGCGTGTCTCCGACGACGAATCCACATTCCGTTTCAGAATGTTCCTCGATCTCTTTCTTGATGTGCCGGGCATGTTCCACGCTGGAGGCGAAAATCAAAACTTTTTTACGGTCTTTCGTCAGCCTCGCAACTTCGGAGCAGGCGTCATGGACCAGCCGTTCGTTGTCCATCTTCTCGGCGATCTCTTCCGGGATGAACTCCCCTCCGCGAATGTGCAAGTTGGCCAGATCGGCTTTGTTTTTGCCATTCTTTGATTTCAGTTTGGAGAGAAACCCGGCCACGATCAGTTCGCGGACGCTGATCTCATAACAGACCTCGTTCAGAATGTTTTCCGGCTTGCATATCAACCCGCCTTTCAGCCGGTATGGCGTGGCCGTCATGCCGATGATCCGGACGTTCGGGTTTTTGTCTTTCATCGCCTCGAGGAACGTCCGATACATTCCGTCCCCGTCCGGGGGGATAAGATGACTTTCATCAATAATGATCAAGTCGAAATCCCCGAGTTCGTCCGCCTTGTTGTAGACGCTCTGGATACCGGCGACGATCACCTGTTCCTCGGTGTCCCGGCTGTTCAGCCCGGCGGAAAAAACGCCGATCCGAAGTTCCGGGCAAAGCGCCGCGATCTTTGCGGCGTTCTGCTCCAGAAGTTCTTTGACGTGTGCGAGAATCAGGCATCGGCCGTTCCAAAGCTCGGCTGCATCCGTCACGATCTTTGCAATGACGAGGCTCTTTCCCCCGCCGGTCGGGATAACGACGCACGGATTTGTGTCCGGCTTATTCCGCAAATGGCAATAAACCGAGTTTACCGCGAGTTGCTGATAATCCCGAAGCTGCATTTCGTTCAAATCCTTTCTATTTCAATGTGGATTGTGCCGTTGGGCGGCAATGCTTCGCGTTTGAATGCTTCAATGTGCTGGATGTTGGAATCGTCCTCGATGCATCCGGCATTGACGAGACTGTCGAAAAGGCACTTGAAAAGGTTGTCCAGGTCCCGCTTCCGCCGGTCGGGCGGATAATACTCGACCGTGACCTTGACCGGTCCCGGGATCGGCGGCTGTCCGCTTTGCTGAAACCGCAGCTTCACCGTGTCGTGATATTTCCGCCCTGCCGCGGAAATGATCGGATACGGAGTGCCCTTGACGAACCGCCGGTAGTGATTTTCGGAAATCGCCACCGGCAGTTCCAGTTCGATTTTTTCCGTCATTTCCTTGCCCAGGGAGGCTGGGCGGGCGCGGCGGGTGCGGCAGGCTGGGTTCCGCCGGCGGGAGTCTGCGGCGCTGTGCCGTAGACAGGGGTTTCTTTCGGGGCGAATCCGGAGATTTCATTCGACGTTTCATATCCGTCGTGCGCCGGTTTCATCTTGACCTTCATTGTCATTGGCAAGTTGAAAAGTTCCTGCGGGTTCACCGCGTCCGGAAGGCCGACTGCGATTTTCATTGCTTTGATTTGGCGGCGGGCGATCTCCTGCGTCTCCGCTTTGGAATGCCAGAGATTGTAGTTCTGGAAAACCTTCCGTCCCTTGAATTCGCCGGAAATGATTTCAAACGTCATTTTCAGGTAAAAGCCGCTGCCGTTCTTGGACGGCGTCTTGTCCGAGCAATCGATCAGGATCCCCTGATACTTGCCGGCGGGGATCGCTTCAAAAATTTCAGACGGTTCGAGCGCGCTGTCGTCATAGTCGAATACATTTGACATCTTATTTTACTCCTTGCTGGTAGTTTCTTTTTTTTGTTCGGCGGGGGCCGGGGCATCGGCATAGCTGGACTGCCATGCGGCAATAAAGGCGTTCCAGTCTAGCGGCAGTTCGTCCGGCAGCTGGAACCGCCGTTTGGCGATTTGGGGGCCGTCGATGCCGCCTCCGTCCGTAACCATGATCCGGTCGCCTCCATTGGCACCGACCGCGACCGTCCGGACGTTTTTCTTTCCGAATCCGGCGTCCTCTTTTTCCACGCGGATTTTGCGGGTGGCGAAAAACACGCCGTCCGTAGACTCGATGAGAATGTCCATTGCCTTTTTGTAGAGGCGCGGCTGGAACTGGTCATATTGGCCGATCCGGCTGGAAAATACACGGACCAGGTCGCAGTGCCCGACCAGAATTATGCTCATGTTTCGTTCATCGCGAATCCGGGTGAGCGTGTCGAAAATATTCTGCCACTCGCTGGTGTATTCCTTGTAGCCTTTTCCGTAGCCGCCTTTGGCGTCGAGAATGTTGTCGACTCCGTAGCGGTCGCAGATCCACTTGAAAAGCATTCGCTCCGTGGCGGAAATGCTGTCGATCGCCAACGTCTGGAAATCATGCTGTTCGGTCAGGATCCCGGACAGTTCCGCTTTGAATTCGTCATACGTTTTCGCAATCGGAAATTTCGCGCAGTTGATTTCGTTCAAGCCGTCTTCGGTCGGAATGAAAATCGTTTTCGGCGCGTTGGCCGCGAATGTCGATTTCCCGACGCCCTCCTGCCCGTAAAGCAGGATGATCGGCGGTTTCGGGGTCTTCCCCCGGGTGATGCTGTCCATAATTGACATGATGTTTTGTCCTTCCGGTTAATAGTTCATGGAGAAAATCATTTTCCGCTCGTATCCGGTCGGCCATTCTTTTCTGGTCTGGCATTCCCGCAGACGGCGGATCGCGGCGGCGTTGATTCGTTCGGCGGTGGCCAGTTCAGCGGACGGGATCTCCCCGTATCCGGCGATGTGGAAATCCGTCTTGTCGACGACGATCAGATGACACTTGTATTCCGCGCCGCCGGTCGCTTCGCGCAGGACAGCGCGGTAGAAGGCCATCTGTAGGATGTAGTCGTATTCGCGGACATCCTTCTGGAAAAACTCGATGTCGCGCGTCGTCTTGAGATCGATGATTCCGATTTCCGGGGCGAACCAGTCCATCCGGATCTGACAATCCATACCTTCCAGAGGAGCCCGGACGACTCCCTCGGCGACGCCGTTTCTTCCGGCGCTCAAAAGGTCGGAGATTTCGCGATGGCTCCAGATGTTTTCACTCATGGCGACCATTTCGGCGTAGTCCGCTTCCGTGATGATGTCCGCGGTCGGTTGCACGGAAAGCCAGTCCTGAAACGCTTTCGAGTCCTTTCCGTAAGGCTTCCCGGTCCGTTCGTTGATCGGTCCGTCCGAGACGACATAGCGGGAATCGAAAGCATCCTGTCCCTCGAGAATCAGACAGTGCGCCGCGCGTCCGATCAGGAACTCCGGCTTGTCCTTTTCCTCGACTTCTCCGGTCATCATCTTGTGATACTTGAACGGCGACTTGCGAAAATCTCCGAGTTTGTGGCTGGACAGGAATTCTCCCGCCCGGCTCCGGGCGTGATACCGGTCTTCCGCTTCGGATATGATGCAGGAAGGGAGATTCATTTCTTCGCGTCCTTTCCGGCATCCGTCTTGGACGTTTCCGCTTTTGCCGCGGCCGGTTTCTCGAACTCCCACACTTCGAATGCATCGCCGGGATAGGACACAACGAGCGTGAGTTCGATCTTGTTCGGTTTGTAGTCCACCAGACGCTTTTCAGTGTAGCCGTCCGCGACTTTCGCAAACTTTCCTTTCTGCGTGAGCAGTTTGAATTCTTCGGGCGTGGCCAGCTGGCACCGGGATTTGTTTCGGAAAATGAAAACGTGCTCGTCTTCCTTCTTCCCGATATTATTGATGAAAAGGTCCTGGAGTTCGTCCGAAGTCATTGGGGCCACGGATTCAAGTTCGCCGGTATCGAGACGGACCACGGTCTTTTTGCCTTCCGCGGGCGTGTGATACTTGATTTCGCATTCGATGGACCGGTATTCATATCCGAGACGGATTTTCTGTGCCAGATTGTCAATCTGGGTCTGCTCCGCTTCGATCCCGGCCTTGTATTGGGCGGCGGACTCCTTCATCTGCTGTTTGAGGTTGGTTTGCTTCTGCTGGGCGGTGGCCAGGTCGTTTCCGATCTGGAGTTTTTCTTCCGTCGTAAAGACGCATTTCAGTTCTTTCTTGATCTTTGCCATTTGAAAAATCCTTCTTCTTGTGTTACTGTTTGGTTATCGTGTTCTTTGCGATTCCCTGGTGTTCCAGCACCG
>CAYWZD010000033.1:0-18151 GCA_964462755.1 uncultured Victivallales bacterium
GGAGGCGGAAGGTCGGGATTCCCCAGACTGAAGTCGTATACATTCTCTTTCCCAAATTTTTTCTGAAGTTCGATTCCAGCCTCGAACATTTTCCGGATGCCGGACGAATTCGCCAGACACCCCTTGATCTCTTCGGACACAAACTGCATTCGATCCTCTCCTCTTCCGTACATGGACGGATGATGTAAATTCATTACATTACTGTAGCATCCGGCGGAGGTTTTTACAACCCGAAAGGAGAAGAAAACGGCTCTTCGGCGAAATGAACAGGGGCTTTTGTTATTTTCCGAAGTCAACGGTCTGATTTTCTGAAACGGACAATGTCTGCGCCGGACTTCCCGGCCAAGCGATTTCGAGGAGTCCCTCACGGACAGCGACAATTCGCAGAAGTTTCCCGTTTTCATCGCTGAAACAGCGAACCGGCCCCTTGACCCGGAGAAGTTTTTTTCCATTCAGAAACAATGTTGCCGAACCGTCACTCATGACAACCGAAGCGCTCCCGCCCCGCATCCGTTCCAGAGCGAAACGGGAATGGCCTGTGTCGGGAATTCCCGTACAGCCCCAGGACAACCCTTCCGGAGTTTCCATGACGCCAGCCAGGCGGATCGTGAAATCAAGGGCGCAGCACATCGCAGGCGAGTAATCCGCCGACGTGGAAAATTCACCGGTGAACGGATTCATCTGCTGCATGAAATCCGGACACCGCCGCATTGCTTCCAGCCAGCGGTTCATCAGATGGTCCAGCGCGCCGAACCTGCCGTAATATTCCAGCCAGCGGGGAGTGCGGAGCGCCAGCAGCGCCTGACTCGCCCCGCCCCAGCAATTCTCCGGCGGAGGAAATTGGAATCCCGGATCGCACGCCGCCACGGACGGAATCGGATAGGGAGTCCAGAAGGCTTTCGGATTTCCGATCCAGCGTTCGAAGATACGGTCAAACAACGCCTGATCGACCGCATGTTCTCCCAGAACCCGGATTCCCGCGTCGCTGAGATTTTTCACGAGATTTCCGTGTGCATCACGGTCATAGAAGAATTCACTTTCGGGGTCGAAACAATATTGGAACAGCGCTTTGCGGGTGACTTCCGCTTTCTCAATCCATTCATCCCGCTCATTGGAATTTCCAAGGACCGCCGCGATTTTTGCCATCGCCGTGCGCCCGCCGAACATGGTTGCCGTCAGATCGGGCGCGGCATAAGGCAGACGGGGATCATCCGGACAGTTCGCCGCCTCGCGTTCGGGACAGGCTTTGGGCAGGCCGCGAAAACGGAAACTGTTGTCATGTCCCGTATCATACTCGCAGAAAGCCTCGCAGACATTCCGTTTCCGGGTGTCGCGATGGCGGCAAATCCACCCGTCCCATTTTTTCCACGCCCGATAAGTCACTTCGAGCAGTTCTTCGTCCCCGCTGACGGCGCCCAGTTCATACCCCGTTGCCGCCATCGGAACGACCTGCTGGATCTGGGCGAATCCGACCCTTTTTTCAGAAATACTGGAGGGGAACTGTCCGTCTTCACGCTGGTGCCGGTAGAATGCGACATGGTTCCGGCGGGCGACATCCCGAGCGACCGGCGCATATACCAATCCCTCCAGAGGGGCGCATTCCATCCAGATCCCCTGATACGTTTTGCCTTCGATCAGAACCCGTCCGGTGTTTTCATTGACGGTATGACAGTTGGCGTTCAGCCCGCGGAGCGCTCGCGCGAAGAATTCCTGAAAATCGCTTGAATCACACTGAAATTCAATCATTTTACTTTATAAATCCCTTTTGGTTCTTTTTGTTTTTTCAGAAATCCAATTATTGTGCAAGACCTTTCACCGTTTCATTTTTCCGTGAAGGACAGACTTTTTATAACAAAACTTATATTTTCCTTCCGGGTGTTGTTCACCGGGTCAATGCGGAATTTTGTAACTTTGCCATTCCATGCCGGGTTTTTTGTCAGATTGAAAATATATTCGTGTGCCTTGCCGTCGGGAATCAATCGGACCCCCGCCGTCCTTTTCTCGCTGAAGCCTTCTTTTTCAGGCGCCCAGAATATCTGGCAAAGTTCAAGATGGGTGGAATCCGTCTGCAAAGTGAGCCTTATCACTTTCTGCTTGTCGGCGTCGACGGTCAGGCCGTTTGAAGTAAAGTAAGGATCGTATGCAACGACAATTCCGCTGATGACTCCATTTTCGACCTTGAAATCCCGGATTGCGGAATTCGGCGAGAAAGGCGGCGGAGTCACCTTTTCCGGGAGAGGATGCCGCGGCAGGCGTATGTCGCCGGGCCAGTCTTCGATCTTATACAATTCGATCTTGTCAAACAACACCCGGCCGTCCTTTTCCGTGGAAGCAAACAGATGGACCCATAATCCGTTATAATCCGCCGGAACTTCGGCAATTCCCTGATGGAACTCCCAGTCGCTTCCCTTGACGGGGCTTGCCGCGGCAATCACCATCTCTTTGCGATGAGTCTGCCGTCCATTGATTCCGAAGTCGATATTGATGCTGCCGGAGGCATTCCCGATGCTTCTGGAATATCCGCGGACCAGATAACGTTCCCCAGGACGCACCTTGAAGTGCTGACTGGCGGTGGAGAGGATATCCGCGCGGGCCATTTCCAATGCGGTATCGTCTCCGAATCCAACCCCGGATTCCTTCAGCGCATTTACTTTGGCGGCAGGGCGGTTTTTCGGATGATGCCAGAATCCCCATGCTTCCGTTCCTGAATCGAAAGAACCGTTTCTGATCATATTTTTGAGTTCGCCTTTCGCAATTCTGGCTTGCGCGGCACTGACCGGCGCAACCGCTTGAAAGATCATGTCGTTGATTCCCGGAACGGAGTCCTTCCACATGACCGGACGTTTATGATATTCCGTGATGCGGTCTTCTTTCGGCTTGGACATCGGCATTGTCCACCATTTTCCGCATTCATTCCAGATCCAGACATATTCATCGCTGGTTTCCAGCGCATAGGAAAGCATCCTGCTGAAATACTCCATTTTCCCGGGATGCCCGAAGAACAACGCGTATGGACTGTCTTGCGGCCATACAAAAAAGGCGTCCAGATAGATGGCGTTTGCCAGTTGGACTTGTGATCTGGCTTTGTTCCGGTTTTCCGGCGCCGTGAAATTATCGAGCAAACGGCGGCAGCGTGCGTAGATGTTATCGAAATCTGCCTTCGAGGCCGCACGATACCCGAGATCCTCGTTGCCTTCCACGATTTTGAACTTCGGGGGAATAGCATCCAGCATGCCGTTGAAGAAAGGCGCCATCATCCCGTAGGCGCAACTTCGCAAGGTATCGAATGGAGAGTCGTTGTCCACATAACGTTGAGCACAGCTGAACATAAGAAATGTGAAAAAGGTCATGTCAGGATATTCTCCGGCGATCGCGGTCATGAACTGGCGTCCGCGCTCCCGTGCCTTGTCCCAGTTTTTCTTGTAGTCGGCCTTGGTTCCCTTATAGGAAAACTGCCAGGCATCGCCATAGTGCTCGTTGTCGAAAATGATTCCTTTCAGTTTGCCGTTCCTGGCAATCCGTGCGAGAACCGCATAGTTGTTGCAGAGGATATTCCAAGCCTTGTCGTCGAACCAGTCGGTACGGTTGTATATAACTCCCCGCAGAAAATTGTCCGTGAATTTCTCGGTCTTTGTGTTTTTGAGAGCTTCCACATCCGCTTTGAACCACTCGTATTTCCATTTTACCGGACCTGAAATTGTAGTGCTGTTACAAACGAACGGTTTGCCGTCGATCATGACCTCCCGGTTCAGACCGATACCGACTCCCGAAAAGTGAGTGTCTTTTTCCATCTGACGGATGTTTTTCTGCAAAAACTCGGGCGTCGGACCGTCCCAGCCGACTTCAATCAGCTTTTTTTTCGGAGGCGTCGCCAGATCGCCTCCGGCGAATGCGCCGACCATAAGACCTGTGCTGAGAATGACCAGTAAGGGTTTCATTGTGGATCTCCTGCGATTGTATCATTTATCTTATTGAATTGTTTTTGCGTATTTGAGCATGACGCCGTTGACATAGATTCGGACGCTGGTCAACCCTCCGGGACGCGAACTGGAAACACTGGATTTATACCAGACATTGGCGACATCGAGCGGTTTCAGACTGGCGGCATGACCATCGAAAAACCACATATTGACACTGCCGGTGTGCCGGGCGGCAAAAAGGTTGGCATTGTCCGTGCACTCCACATAATTGTATTGACGGTCAGCCATCGTCGAACTGTTTCTCTGTGAGTCAGCCAGTCCCCATGCCCAGTTCATCCGGTTTTTGATCTCCTTCAAGTTATAGAACCGTTCCGCGGTGCTGCCGCTGCCGAAATTCATGCTCCAGTCGGTATTGGACCCCAGTGCGTCGCTTCTGGGATTGGGCGCCGCGTAGACATAATAGTTGTCGGTCGCAATTTCAGTACCCGGATCAATCCGGAATTTCACCGAGGGGCACTGATCCACCTTGCGGCTGTAATACTTCTGTCCGTATCTCGGGTCATTCTGCCTTACCCATAGCGGCGCGTCGGAAAGAATGGCGCGATAACTGACTTCGCTGGTGGTGCTGACCAGAAAAATAATGTCATTATTGTCATTGGCATATGACAGGAACCCCAGTCCCGTCTGCTTTTGATTATTGAGACAGGAGATCCCATGGGCTTTTTCACGGGCTTTGTTCAGCGCGGGCAGCAGCATTCCCGCCAGAATCGCGATGATCGCAATCACAACGAGGAGTTCTATCAATGTGAAACTTCCATTTTTTTTCGAGTGTGTCCGCCTTTTATTTTTCATGATTCATGCCTCCTGGTTTTTATTCTGATATTAATTATACACCAGAATCCTGAAAAAACCTTGATTATCTTATCACATAGAGGTATATTCTTTTCAAAATGGAAAGGGAGAACGCAATTATGGCGCGGATAGAGGCTCGCTTTCTGGACATCAGCAAAGATTTCAAACCGGAAGAAAGCATTTTCATCCATCCGCATGTCTACTACCGCAACTACGACACGATGCACTACCACAATTTTTATGAACTGGTTGTCGTCCGGCACGGTTCCGGACAACATGTGACCAAAGACGGCAAATATGCCATCTATCCGGGAGATGTTTTCCTGATCCGTCCCGGCGACCCGCACGGATACAGCGACATGAGGCAGATGGAGCTGATCAACCTGCTTTACCGTCCGGAACAGCTGCGGGAACTCTTGATGGAGCTGGCGAAAATGCCCGGCTACAGCCATTTTTTCGAAACCGACCCTCAGCTGACCGGCCGCTACCGGTTCAAAAACCGTATTTCCCTGCCTCCGGAAACCATGTTGAAAGTCAATGAACTCTCCATGCAGATGTTCCATGAACAGCAGAACCGCGGAACAGGCTGGCGTTTCATGATGAAGATGCTCTTCATGCAGATTCTTTGCATCATCAGCCGGACATTTGAAAAACACTCGTCCCGATCCAATGAAACCCAGGAAATCACATTGATCATACGCTATTTGAATGAACATTATGCACAGAAGATCACGCTCGAAACACTTGCCGCCAGATTCGGAAAATCAGTTCCGACCCTGAGCCGTCTTTTCCAGGCGACGTTGAATAAGAGCCCCATCCATTATCTGATCCATCTCCGGCTGGAAAAAGCCGCGGCGGCATTGCGGTTCACCTCGAATTCGATCACCGACATCTCTTCCCAATGCGGTTTTTCGGACAGCAATTATTTCTCCAAGATGTTCCTGCGGCAATTCGGCATTCCTCCCCGCGACTACCGCAAGAGGAAAAAGAATCCGCCCGTCCCGCTGGCATCTCCTTCCGTCCAGACGCCGGAAAACAATGATTGAGTCGTGATGTCTCTCCTTACATTAGAACTTCCGTAGAAAAAAATCCGGCGGGTATTTCTTGCATTCGGACAAAATCGCGGTTATAGTACGGAAAACTTTTTACATTCAATATTGGAAGGACCCCTCCTCTCATGAGCGAGATCAGAAACAACCGCATGGAACGGCTCCGCAAAGCCGACCTGTATCCGGTCATCACCAGTGAATTCACCGCCGGACGCGGCACGCTCCGGGTTCTCGAAGAAGCCGCGGACGCCGGAATCCGTATCGTCCAGCTCCGCGAAAAAAGCGTCTCCGACAAGGAGCTCTGCGCCATTGCCGGAAAGTTCCGCAAAATCTGCGACCGCTACGGCATTCTGATGATCATGAACGACCATATCGACATCGCCCTGATCTGCGGCGCGGACGGCGTTCACCTCGGACAGAACGACCTGCCCCTCGACGCCGCCGTCAAGCTCGCCCCCGACCTTCTGATCGGACGGTCCACCCATTCACGCGAACAGGCCCTTGAAGCCCAATCCCTCGGCGCCGCCTATGTCAATCTCGGTCCGATTTTCCCCACCCGGACCAAAAACACCCCCGTTCATCCGCTCGGTCTGGAAGTGATCCGCGAAACGCGCGGGGAACTCCGCATTCCGTTCTCCGTCATGGGAGGAATCAAGGCCCATCACATCCCGACACTTCTCTCGGAAGGGGCAAGACTGATCGCCATGGTCACGGAAGTCACGCAGGCCCCGGACATCACCAAACGGGTCTGTGAGCTCAGAAGTCTCTGGCCCTCCTCCTGAAAATCTCTTCACCCACCGGCAAGAAGGAAATACAGCATGACATCCGAACCCGCCCCCAGAACCGTTCCGGAACAAACTCCGCCCGCACCGCGCAAAAGAAAATGGCTGTGGATTCTTTCCGCCGTCGTTGCGCTCCTCGTCCTGCTCGCTTTTCTGATCCTCGGAACGCCGCGCAACTACCGCGTGTCCGACATGCCCGAAAAGGCGGAACTCGTCATCCTCCAGCAAATCATGCAGAAACTCACGTCCGCCCTGCTGGACAAGGATGGAAAATTCGTGGAATGCGCCACGGTCACGCTGTCGCAGGACGAAGTGAATGTGCTTCTCCTCAACGGGCTCCGTGCGGCTCAGCCGCGAAAAGCCAAAAAGGACAAGCCCTCGTTTTCAGGAAACTGGAGCAACGGCGAACTTCAATTCCAGCTCAGCCAGCCCCTCGGCCCGATGGCCGTCAATGCGGACACAAGAATCGTCCCGGATCTCCGGAACGGAAAGTTGTCCGTCCGGGTGAATTCGGCCTGGCTCGGCTGGCTTCCTCTGCCCTCGTTTCTGGTTCAAGCCATCGCCAACAGCACCCTCGCCGAACTGGAGAAGAAGAATGATGTCCGCATGGTCGTCGCACTTTTCCAGTCGATTCAAGTCAGGGGCGACCAGCTTGAAATTCGATTCTATCCGAAAAATCTGAACTCACTTTTTTCCCTGGTTCTGAAATAAAAGACAGAAAAACGACAAAATTACGATAACTCTCAAAATCAACCGCCATACAATTATGAAAGGGTTCTCAAAATGAACATGAAAGCAGGTCTTCCGGTTCTGATGTCTCTTCTTTTTGTCCTGACAGGATGCGCTTCCGGAGGAGCTTCGGGCTCGAGTTCAGCCGGACAACAGCCAGTGGGACCGTCGGAAAACAATCAGCCGACGGCAAATCAGCAGGCAGCAGGCCAGCCGACCGTAAAGCCTGAAAAGAAACGTAAAGTATCCCGGAGAAGATCGCGCCGCCAGCCGAAGCCTCAGCCGGTGGAACAGAATGTCGCTCCGGTAGAACCCGCAAAGACTGCCGAACCGGCCCCTTCCGCCTCCAAGACGGCCGCCCCCAATGGAGCGGAAACGAAGTCCGACGCAGGGAAGGATGTCACGCCGGCCAAGCCCTGACCCTGAATTCGGACGGGACGCCTGAATTTTCCATGCAAGCAAACATCAGGCTTCGTCTCTGCGGCAATATCCCGTTTCCAGAAGGTGCGGGATATTGCTGCGAAGGATTTATTGCGCAGCTCTCCACATTTCTGATAAAACGCATGTAATATCTTCCTCAAAATCTGTTTATCCATTCCGATTCTTAAAATATAAGCCCTGTCGAATTCTCCTTTGCGGCATCCCCCTACCCGTCCATCACACGCACAAAAAAGAACCATTCATGGGGTCATTACAGGAAGAATGTACTGACATAAGCCATGTCACACTTTGAAAAACGGGAGTGAAACAATTAATCAATTTCCTTCCTTGAAATTTACAACGCATGTAATATATTGTCATCAATGAATCATCAATGGGAGGGATTGAATGGATCATGGAAACAAGCAGGGAAACTTCCCGGCAATCATGGATGAACAACATCCGTTTCTATGCTGATTCGAAGAAAACAAATCAAACCATAAGAATTCCGTACCATTTGTTTCCTCATAGTCGAAGCAGATAAATTCAATACAGGAGCCACCGATCCGACAAAAGATTTGGACAGCATTTTTACGCTATACTTCATAAGACGGCCTTTTTTACATGAGGAGATGATACCATGAATAAGCGTTGGGTCCGAATTACCATCGGGGTTGTTTTCTTAGTTTTTCTGATAGTGTCTTTCATTCCGCATCTTTATCTTTCCAGTTCCAGCGATGGAGTCGTGAATGCCGTTACGGTCACCAAAATCAGTCCGATTCAAGGTCGGGTTGATTTTACAAAGAAAATCCGGCATGGCGATTATTTCAAGAAGGGCTGCCTGATCGGGACAGTTACAAATGACCGTATCAACAGGAGTTTTCTTCATGAACTTCAGACGGAGAAAATCACCTTGGAAACCCGTGTGGAAATCATGAAGAACCGTCTGGAACGGTTTCAGAAACTTCATGATAAACTGAATGCGAATCTGGAAAAATACAAGACTCACACCATCGCCCAGCTGGAAAGGCTCCTGCAGCAGAACGACGCCAAACTCGCTCAGGAAAAAGCCGAACTGACACGTTCCATGAAGGATTACGATGCCAATGTCGTTCTTGTCGGCAAAAATGTCATAAAGCGCCGGGAATATGAAAACGCCGAAGCCGCGTTCCAAAAATCAAAAGCCCGTATTCTTGAGCTTGAAAACCGTCATCTCGAACTGCAGAACACCCTCGATGCCGTCAAAAGCGGGATTTTCCTCGGAGACGGCCACAACGACGTCCCTTATTCGAGCCAGCGTCAGGACCAACTTGTGATTGAGATGGCGTTGGCGGAGGCTTCAATGAAAGAAGCCGTCAGGAGACTGACCGGGATAGATAAACAGATCGTAATTGAAAAAGAGCGTATACAGAAAATGGAACACTTTGACATCGATGCTCCGTTTGACTGTCTGGTATGGCGGCGTCCGGTTTCCTCCGGCAGCAATGTCGTCATCGGCTCCGAACTGCTGGTCTTTCTTGACTGCTCCACGACGTTTCTGGACGTGGCGATTTCCGAATCGCAGTTTTCGAGTATTCATCCAGGGGAAACGGTGAATTACCGTCTGGCCGGAGAGAGCCATTACCATCAGGGAACGGTTATTGCCCTGATCGGCTCCGGCGCGGAGGAAGGGCATTATGAACTGGCGGCAAAACTCACCAAGGACCCCAAGCGTGAATTCAGAGTCTGGATCAGGGTGGACCAGAAAGACCTTGGCGTCTCTACCGAAAATTTCTATAAGGTGGGACAGCGTGTTGAAGTGAAGTTTCCGAAAAAGTGGGACTTTAAAAAAGAAATAATAAGGTTCTTCAATGTATTCTGAAATAGGAATGCTTCGGTCATTTTTTTTCATACTGGCGTTCTGGTTTCTGGTTGTTCCGGTGCTTTCCAAAGCCAAAGACCGTGATCGTGCAGTTGTAACGGTTTTTACGGCATTGATTTCCTTCCGGTATTTTATATGGAGGTTTGTCCAGACCGTCCTCCCGTTCAAAGGAACCGCCGGCGAAACCATATGGGTGTATGCCGTTTACTTTTTTGAGTTGATGGCCTTTGCCGAAGTCTGTATTTTCCTGCTGATCATGACACGGACGAACAACCGTTCGAAAGAGGCGGATGAATATGAGAAAGATTTTCTCCGTTTTCCTTCCGTGGATGTTTTTATCCCGACTTACAATGAAGGCCTCGATGTCCTTGAAAAAACGATCTTCGGGGCAAAGCATCTGGATTATCCCGACTTCAAAGTCTGGGTGCTGGATGACAGCCGCCGGGAGTGGCTGCGTGATTTCTGCCGTGTCAATGAGGTCGGATATCTGACGCGTCCGGACAACCTTCACGCCAAGGCGGGAAATATCAACAACGGGCTGAAGCATACCTCCGGGGAGCTTTTCGCCATTTTTGACGCCGACTTCGTCCCATGCCGCAACTTCCTCCGCCGGACGGTCGGTTTTTTCACACACAACGAGGATATCGGACTGGTCCAGACCCCCCAGCATTTCTTCAATCGGGACCCGATCCAGCTGAATCTCGGCCTTGAAAAACTTCTCCCCGACGAACAGCGCTTGTTTTTCGATTCCATGGCTCCCAGCCGCGACAGCTGGGGAGCCGCTTTCTGCTGCGGCTCCTGTTCCATCACCCGGCGGAAGGCCGTGGAGAAGGTCGGCGGAATTCCCACTTCTTCCATTACGGAAGACCTCCTGACGACGCTTTGCCTTCTGACGGTCAAATACCGGACCGTTTACCTCAATGAAGCCTTGAGTCACGGAATGTCTTCGGAATCCATCAACGGTTATTTTATCCAGCGCGGACGCTGGTGTCGGGGCGGTATCCAGTGCTTTTTCGTTCCGGAGGGCCCCCTGCGTGCCAAAGGTTTGACTTTCCTCCAACGGGTGCTTTTTTCTCCCTACAGCTGGATCATTCAGCCCTTGACCCGTTTCATGATGCTGGCCGTTCCTCTTGTTTATCTCTGGTTTAATTATGTCCCTCTCCATTTGCCGAACAGCAGGGAACTGATTGCTTTCCAGATGCCGCTCTTTCTGGTTTATTTCCTGGCCATGCGCTGGCTGACCGGTAAAAAGTATGTCCCGCTTCTTTCGTCCGCCGTCAATATTTTCGGATTGTTCCGGCTTCTTCCTGTGATGCTTTCCAGTCTGGTGAAACCTTTCGGTGTCCCTTTCAGAGTAACCCCGAAAGGGTCCGCTTCCCATACCGGGATCGACTGGTATGTGCTCACAGCAGCGGGGACGATGATGATGCTGACGCTCATCGGGCTTGTTTTGAACTTGATTCCGGAATACAGGATCATCACGCACGTGGAATTTTTCAACTACGTCGTATTCTGGGGAAGCCTGAATATTTTCCTGCTCACATTCGCGCTTCTGCTCTGTTACGATGTGCCGCGCAAGCGCCAGGAAGAGAGATTCCTTGTTCAGGAAAATATTCTTTTTCACGGCAAGCCTGCCATTCTTGAAGAACTTTCCCTGACCGGAGGAAAAATCCGTCTTTCCGCGGAAGAACAGAATGTTCCGGCCGGGGTTTCCGTTTCGCTGGAGATTCCGGAAGTAACGGGAAAAGTGACGGGCACAGCGCTCGGACTGGATGAAAACTGGCACTTTATCATGCGTTTTACGGATTTGCTTCCAAAGCAGCGGGAGGATATCATCGTTAAATTGTTTACCGGAAAATATGACAATGAAATTCATGAGGCGGGAAGAGGTCAGGACCTATTCAAGGCTCTTCTGACACGGGCATTCGGAAAGGAGAAAAGATGAAAGAACACACGCTGGACGATATTTTAACGGTTTGCCTTGACCTCGATAAAATGACAAGGGCTGTCTACGAACGTTTTGCACAGGAAAAACATTCTCCGGCCTTGACGGAATTCTGGGAAGACGTGATCAAGGACGAAACCACGCACATCCATTTCTGGGAATCGGCGCTCCGCCTCAACCGTCAGGGCGATCTGTTCGTGATCGAAAACCTTCCCCGGAAGTATCGGCGGCTGTTGGCGATGAGGCGGACTCTCGCCCGGCTCCAGCGATCCTTCCGGGAATATGGTTCCCCCGAAAAAGAACTGCTCCATGCCTATCGGACCGAACTGTATCTTTTCGATCCCGCCTTCATTTCCACTCTTCAGACAGTCTCTTCCATTTCCGGAAAAATCAGCAGGCAATATGAAAACCACACCCTGAAATTCATCCGCGCCATGCGACATTTCGGAGGAAAGGAATCCCGCACCACGGTGGATGTCCTGGGGGAAATTCTGAAGAACCTTTATGAAGTGAATCAGCGCCTTTTCAAGGAAAGCGTCACCGATCCCCTGACGGAACTTCTGAACCGGCGCGGTTTCTTCAACACCGCCCTTCCCTTTCTGGCGCTGGCGGAACGGAACCGTTATCTGTGCGCAGTCCTCATGATCGATCTGGATAACTTCAAACAGGTCAATGATAAATACGGGCATCCGATGGGGGACCGCGTTTTGAAAAGCGTCTCCGCCCTGTTGAAATCCAGTATCCGCCGATCGGACATTCCGGGACGTTACGGCGGCGAGGAATTCATTCTTCTCTGCCATGCCATAAAAAGAAACGAACTTGTAACTCTTTGCGAACGCATCCGGAAAAATGTCGAGTTGAACTCCGGAAACAGTACAAACGTTCCGGTAACGATCAGCATAGGCGCCATCATTTCGAAAATGGGAGAAAATGAACTTCAGGAGATGGTCGATATTGCAGACCAGAATCTTCTGGAGGCAAAAGCCGCCGGAAAAAACTGCTGCCGGGTTCAATCGATTTGACTTGACGGACAAAATTCATAGAATCATCCGATTGATTTTCCAAGAAGGAATACTGATGACGATTCCACTTCGGAGAGGAAAGAAACCGCTGAGCTTTTTTTCTTCGCAAATTTGCTTCCCCCCCCTGAAAATCGGATAAAAAAACGTTTTTTCGTTGCATTTGAACAAACCCGGATTATTGTATACAATATACAATGTTTTTCAAGGAGGTTCTATGGATGCCAATCAAAAAGTGCTCGGACGCCGACGCCGGCTGGAACGGGGTGCGGCCATCGCCGACGGCAAGTTTGTCGTCCCGGATAAAATGACTCCCCTGCTGGAAACGGTCATCGAGTGCGGAGATATCGTCTGCGTCGAGGGCGACAACCAGAAACAGGCGGATTTCCTGTCGGGCTGCCTGGCCTCGATGGACCCCGGAAAAGTCAACCATCTTCATATGGTCCTCTCGACCATTTCCCTCGGGTCCCAGCTGGACATCTTCGAAAAGGGGATCGCAGAGCTGGTCGACTTCTCGTTTTCCGGTCCGCAAAGCGCAAGAATGGCGCGGGCGGCCTCCACCGGGAAAGTCAAAATCGGCAATATTCACACGTATCTTGAACTCTACAGCCGCTACTTCACCGACCTCTGCCCGGACGTCTGCTGTCTCGCGGCGGAAATGGCCGACCGCGAAGGCAATCTCTACACAGGCGAAAATACGGAGGACACTCCGGTCATCGCCGAGGCGACCGCCTTCAAAAGCGGTCTCGTCATCGCGCAGGTCAACAAAATCGTCGACAAGGTCCCCCGCGTGGACATCCCCGCCGGATGGGTCGACTACATCTGCGAGAGTCCGCGTCCGTTTCATCTGGAGCCGCTCTTCACCCGCAACCCGGCGGAAGTCACCGAAATCATGATCCTGATGGCCATGATGACCATGAAGGGAATCTACGCAAAATACCTTCCCCGCTCGCTCAACCACGGGGTCGGCTTCAATACGGCGGCCATCGAACTTCTCCTCCCAACCTACGGCGAGGAACTCGGACTCAAGGGCAAGGCGTGTCTCCACTGGCTGCTGAATCCGCATCCGACCATGATTCCCGCCATCGAGTCCGGCTTCGTCAAGACGATCTACACCGTGGGCAGTGAAATCGGCATGCGCGACTACATCAACACCAAACCCGACATCTTCCCCATCGGGCCGGACGGCTCGATGCGCTCCAACCGCGCGTTCGGACAGATGTGCGGACACTACGCCACCGACATGTTCATCGGGGCCAGTCTCCAGATCGATCCGCAGGGCAACAGCTCCACCGCCACCGCCGACCGTATCGCCGGATTCGGCGGCGCGCCCAATTTCGGGTGCGACCCGCGCGGACGCCGCCACTGTTCTCCCGCCTGGCTTCTCGCGGGAAAGGAGAGTTATGAAGGGACCGGCGCACCGCCGCGCGGACGCCGTCTCGTCGTTCAGATCGTGGAGACCTTCCACGGCAAGATGGAGCCCACGTTCGTAGAGAATCTCGACGCGTGGGAACTCCAGAAGAACGCCGGGTTCGCGCTTCCCCCGATCATGGTCTACGGCGACGACATCACGCATCTGGTGACGGAGGAAGGCATCGCCAACCTCCTGCTCTGCCGCACTCCCGAGGAACGCGAACAGGCGGTCCGCGGCGTCGCCGGCTACACTCCGATGGGACTGGCCCGCGACCGTCAGGCCGTCGAAAATCTCCGCGACCGCGGCATCATCCAGCGCGCCGAGGACCTCGGCATCCGCAAGAACCAGGCGACCCGCGACCTTCTGGCCGCACGGAACATCAAGGATCTGGTCCGCTGGTCGAACGGCCTTTACAATCCACCCGCTAAATTCAGGAACTGGTGACCTATGGAACATCTCGAATACCGTATGGAAGCGCCGGACGGCAAAACCGTCGCGTCGAAAACGTTCAGCCTCGTCGGGGTGGTCGCCTCGGCCAATCTGGAAGTCATGCTGGAGACCGTCCCCTCGGAAAAGACCTGCGTCTTTCTCATCGACACCGCGGCCAAAGGCTTCGAAGCCTCGTGGCAGGCGGTCATCCGCGACTTCATGGACCGCTGGAAGCCCGCCGGGCTGAAAGTCTCTATCAACGACAACGCGGCCAGTCCGTCCGTGGTCAGCCTCCGGCTCGATCAGGCGTATGAAGCCCTGACGGGAGAGTGAAAATGAATCTACAGAATATCGGCTGCAACTATCTGGAGGCCACCGCCCGGAAACGCCTGGAAGGCATCCTCGATCCCGGGTCCTTCCGGGAATTCTGTCCCCCCACCGAAAAACGGATCAGTCCGCATCTGCATTACTTCGACATCCCCGACGCCTTCGACGACGGAGTCGTGACGGGAGAAGGGCTTCTGGACGGCAAAACCGTCGCGGTCATCGCGCAGGAAGGCCGCTTCATGGGCGGGGCGATCGGAGAAGTCCACAGCGCGAAGATCGTCGGACTTCTGCGGCGGTGTCTGACAAAGAAGCCGTCCGCGGTGCTGTTCCTGTTCGATTCTGGCGGTGTGCGCCTTCAGGAAGCCAACGCCGGGGAACTCGGCGTGGCGGAGATCATCCGGGCCATTCTGGAAGTCCGGGCGGCGGGCATCGGAGTCTTCGGACTCGTCGGCGGGAGCTGTGGCGCTTACGGCGGAGCCGGGATCATCACCGGATGCTGTGACGCGCTGGCCGTTTCCGAGGAAGGCCGGATCGGCGTGTCCGGCCCGGAAGTGATCGAAACCAACATGGGCGTCGAGGTCTTCGACTCCCGCGACCGCGCACTGGTCTGGCGCACCTTCGGCGGGAAAAACCGCTATCTTCAGGGACAGGTCCAAGAGCTGGTCGAAGACTCCATGAAGTCGTTCCGTCAGGCGGCGGTCCGCCTCCTTTCACTCAAACCGGACTATTCCCTCGACCAACTCGAAGCCGAGCAGAAACAGCTCGAAGAACGCGCTGAAAAGTTCGCGGGATGTCCCGATGCGGTTGACGTGTGGCGGAAACTGGGGTATCCCTCCCCTGAAAACATCCCGTCGCTGACCGTGGCGGAACTCAAGGCCGAAGGAGGTGCAAAATGACTTTACAGGAACTTCTGCCGAAACTCTTCCCGGCGGGAAATACCGTCACCGTGACGGACAACATCGTATCGGGCGAAGGGCAAACCGCTTCCGGGGCGGTAAGCGTCATCGGGACCACCAACGGAACCCGCCTTGGAATCAGGGAACTGCTTGCCCTTTCACGTCTCTTTCTGGACGTAATCAGCAACCATCCCGGACAGCCCGTCCTGATGCTGGTCGACAACAACGGGCAGAAAATGGCGCTCGAAGATGAACTGCTCGGGCTCAATCAGTATATCGCCCATCTGGTCAAACTTCAGGACTTCGCACGCAGAAACGGACATCCGGTCGCGGCGCTGGTCTACGGCAATTCGATCGCCGGGGGATTCATCGCCTTCGGGCTCTGCGCCGGGGACACCTATGCCCTGCCGGACAGCAATACGTCCGTAATGATCCTGCCCGCCATCGCCCGCGTGACCAAACTGCCGCTGGAATACCTCGAGGAATTGAGCAAAACGGTCTCCGTCTTCGCGCCCGGCGTGAAGAACTTCTTCCAGACGGGCGGCCTCCGGGAAGTCTGGGACGGAAATTTGAACGACTGTATGGAAAAAGCTTTCCGGCTCGACCAATCCGCCGACACACGCGCACAACTCGGCGCGGAACGCGGCGGACGGCCCGAAGCCGCCAAAATCATTCAGGAAGTCATGAATGCCTGACACCGTTTCCTTCTCGCGTCACGACCTGCTGCTGCCGGGCAAGGATTGCCCGGTAACGGCGGATCCGCGCTGTATGGGAACAATCCGCGAGTGGCTGGCTTGCGGACGCCCCGTCATCGTGCGGCGGCCGTGTCTGACGGAGGAAGGGCTTCATTGCGGAATCCCGCTTCCGCCGGGACGCGGCTGGAACCGTCTCGCCTTCACTCTCGATCCCGCCGAGATCGCCGGAAGACTCCCCCTGCCCCGTCTGGAGGAGTGCCTGAATCTTCTGCCGGAAACGCGCCGGAAGCCTCTCGCCGAACTCGCGAAACTGGGACCGGAGGTCTTCGGAAGTCTGGCGTGGCAGTTCCTGACCGGCCTATCTTATCTTCATGAAAAATCGGACGTCGATCTGCTGTTCCGCGTCCGGAGCCGGAAGGAACTGCGTTCCCTTCTTTCGACGCTGGAGACTTTGGCCCCGCCGAACGACTGCGACATCGAAGTCATGCTCTGGAACGGACGTGCCTTCTCCTATAAGGAATGGAGGAAAGACGCCCCTTCCGTTCTGATGAAAGGCAACCACGATCTTTCGCTCTGCGACAAAAAAGTAATCTCGGCTCTCCGCCCGGACGCGGACCTCATCGCATGGGAAGCGGAATCGGCCCTTCTCGAAGAACTGGAAACCTATCCGAAACCCGGACTGGTCAGTGATGTTGACAGCGGAAGCCACCGCGACATGAACACCTCGCATTTCCGGGCGGGAATCGCCTCTCTGCGGGAGTATTTCCGCCGGATCGCCGAAGCCGGAATGCGTAATGCCCCGATGGAGGAACTGAAAGTCCTCGGACTCGACGCCGAAAAGCGGATGTTCGAGGCAACGGGCGGCGTCAACACACACCGGGGCGCGATCTTTTCCCTCGGTCTGCTGGCGGCCGCCGCCGGATGCAAAGCCGCGACAGAAAATCCAGCGTCCCTCGGTGAAATCGTGAGCGAAAAATGGGGTGCGGACATCCTGAAACAGAAGAATCCCGGAAGCCACGGGGAGGAAGCATTGAAACGTTACGGAGGAAACGGAGCCCGGACGGAAGTGGCGTCCGGCTTTCCTTCGGTCTACGGATACGGGCTGCCCACATTCCGCGCGGCGCTCGAAAAGAAATGCACCAACGGTGCGCGTCTCGAGGCTTTTTTCGCCCTGCTGGAACGGGTCAACGATACGACACTTCTGCATCGGGGCGGACGCGCCGGGCATGATTTCGCCGTGGAAGCCGCCGCTGCGTTCCGTCGTGCTTCCGACGGGGAAAATTCCGAACTTGCGTTGAAGACCCACCGGGAATTCATGCGCAGAAACCTGAGTTGCGGAGGGGTCGCCGACCTGCTGTCCGCAACCGTTTTTATTCACCGTATGGAGGGGATATGGGAGAACTCGTAATTCTTTGTTCGGGACAGGGCCGTCAGGGAGCCGGGATGCTGGAAGCGCTCCGGGACTATCCGGAAGCCGAAACCGTATTTCAAACCGTGCGCGCCGCCGGAGTTCTGCCATCCGGGATCGACCAACCGGCGCTGTGGTTCCGCAACGACATCGCCCAGCCGCTGATCGCTCTTTACCAGCAGATGATCTGGGCGGTAGTGAAGCCGCTTCTGCCTTCCCCTGACATCATTGCCGGCTATAGCATCGGCGAAGTCAGCGCCTACGGGATCGCCGGGCTTCTCTCCCCGGTGGAAACGGTCCGGCTGTCGGCCGAACGCGGACGGCTCATGTCCGACGCGGCGGCCAATGTCCCCCAGACCATGGTCGCGGTCCTCGGCCTGAAACGGGATTCCATCGACCCGCTCT
>CAYWZD010000034.1:0-17507 GCA_964462755.1 uncultured Victivallales bacterium
CCTCCGTTTCACGTGCGAATCCCTGCGGAAAGCCGTTTTTCATAAGCACAGAATACCCGCAGATCAATGAAAAACAATCTTTTATCGTGTTCAAGGTGGTTCAACAACGTTGTTTCCTCACCTTTGCCGGTTTTTCTCCATATCGGATGCATTATTTTCAGGCTCCCGTTTCCAGATGGTTCCGCTTTCATGTCTTCATTACCCTTCTGCCGAAAGTATTTCAACCATAGGTCTTCCGAGGAAGAGAAGATCTGTGTAGATTTTCTCTTCTCTGTCCAAAAAATCGTGACTCAATCCAATTTCGTATTCAGATACTGAAAACTAAATGCGAAAAAGAATATTTGCAAATAATTTTTAAGTCCAACCTGCTGAAGTTATGAAACTTGTGCAGGTCGGAAAAAACAGATGGGGGATAAAGCATCCAAAATATGGATTTTGCAGAAATACGGCAGGGGAGAAAAAAGGGGAAGGAAGACTGAAAAAGCGGTTTCTTATTCTTTGTTACCGCAGGAGAAAATGCAAAACAATGCTGTTTTTGAACTCAATTTGCTTTTTGTCTTTTTTTGCCTGAAATGCGGCTTAACAATTTTCCGTCAAACAAAACTGAGCGTAACTTGGCTTCTCATGACAACACATCATCAAATCGGAGAAACTGTAAAGAAGCAAACTGCAAGTCGCTTATAATTAATATCATAGGTGTCTTTGTAACGATGCTGGACGCCTTTATGGGATACTGATCATCGCCATCCTGGCCTCGATGCTGCTGCCTGCTTTGAATCAGGCCCGGGAGTTCGGCAAGAGAGCCGCCTGTGCCGCCAATGTCAAACAGGTGACCATGGCGTGGTACAACTACGACACGGACTACGGTTTCCCGGTATCGATCTGTTCCGGAGCGAACCGGGTCGGCGGAAACGGAAGTTATGGCGGTGCATGCGATCAGTTCTGGCCCTCGCTGGTGGCCGGATACTTGAACTTGAAAAACATTCCTGGCGGATACTGGGGTTCCATTCCGAAGCAGTACCGGACGAAATCCGTCTTTGTCTGTCCGTCCCTTGCCAACGGCAACCGTGAATGGACTTATCCATGGACCTGCCATTATGGTTTGCCATTCTATAATATCGGCGGTTACGATTGGAACTCGTCGAATTACATGGCGTATAAAAAATCTTCCCAGATTCGCGGCCCCAGTGAAAAGGTGGTCCTCATGGATTCCGTTTACGACCAGCCGCAGGCTGTGACTTCATCGTATACCGGCTCCTGCCGGGTTTTGCAGTCGTATATTCTTACTTCAACAACCGCTCATTTCGATTTGCGGCATATTCGCACCGGGAATCTTTCCTTTGCCGACGGACATGTGGGACGCATGAACAGCAAAGATGTAGCCTTTAGCATAGAAAGTGATTGGAAGACCTCCCGGACGTGGGGGTGGGGAGATTGAACTCAGAATATTTTATAACGACAGAAAACGAAAGGATTTTTTGAAATGAAATCGCCTTGGATGAGGATATTGTGCGGAGCACTCGGTGCAATGTGTGCGGGTAGTTTGTGCGCGGCCGTGGAGAGTTTTGAAGGGGCTTCCCTTCCGGCGGGCTGGAAAGCCTCGGATGGCGGGTCGCTGTCCGTCACCGGCGAACGCTTCAAGTCCGGCCGGCAGAGTCTGCTGTGGCGCTGGAATAAACCGGGAAGTTCCGTGACCATGGCCGCACCCGGCGGATCAGCCAAAATGGCTTCGTCGCGGGGGCTGGCTTTCTGGGTGTATAATGAAAAGCCTTCGGACAAGCTGCTGTATCTGGAATTCCTGCACAACGGTTCCTGTATCGGCGGATGCTGGTATCTGATGAACTTCAAAGGCTGGCGTCCGCTGGGCGCGCCCTACAAACAATTGTACATCAGTTCCGAGCATCTTTACACCAAGCCGGATTATCCGGCTTATGAAGAATTCCGCCTGACGGCGCTTCCCGCGAACGGGGAAATCGATGCGGTCCGGATGACGACGGACCGGACAAACGAACAGGGCCGCCTTTACTTCGATCTGGTCAATTTCGATTGTGAAGACAAACTGCTGTCCGACGATCAGCAGCCGTGGGCGGGATACCCGGAAATTCTGTCATCCGGAAACCCTCGCAATTATCTTTACTCCAGTTCCGATATTTCCAAAAACCGGCCGTGGCTTCCGAAACAGGTCCCGGCGGAAAAGATCTCCGAGGCGGAAAAGAAAAGTATGGAGAAAGTCGCCGGAGTCGCGCTGCCGCCCTCCACCCGGTGCATGAAGGGATTGTCGCCGAAGGAGGATGCCGGGATTCTGGAAGTGTGCCGGACTCTGTTGAACATCCGCAGAAATCCTGAAACCGGCATCCTGACCGGAGCTCCTCTGGTTTCCGCGCCGCTCTGGAATAAAATCAAGTTCAACAACCCGCCGGATGGCGTCGTAATCCGCGATCTGTTCACGCGTCTGGCCCAAGCCTATTTGTTTGAGCGTGACAAGGGGAACAAGGAAAAAGCCGCCGAACTCTTGCAAATGTATTTCGACATCTGCGATCACATCCTGGATCAGGGGTTTGCGGAAGGAAGCGGAAATGTGTCGAACTTCATCGTCATGCCCTCCGCGGTCATTGCCCTGCGCGAGGAACTGGCAAAGTCCGGCCGCCTGCGGGACATGCTCAACAGCGTCGCCTCCTGCGGAATGGTCATCAGCCGAAACGGAACACCGCTCCTGATCCATGACTGGAAGAACCAGCCGCTGACGGAGGCGCGCAACACCGATTTCTTTGATGGTTATTTCAAGATCGGAGATTATCATCTGCTTCTGGCGCTCTGCGCCGCATTGCCCGACACGTCCGAACGTCTGCAGCGGCTTTATGCATACCGGCAGATGCTGGGCAGGCTTTTTGATCCGTCGCTCGGGGAGCCGTATGCCTGGGATGGAACCGTGCACCACCATCCGCTGTGGCATCTGGCTTACGGCACCGGACGTTCCTTTGACTTCATCGACCTCCTGAACGGGACTTGTTTCAATGCCACGGACGCGGTCTATGAGATAGTCAAACGCGACTTCAAATTGCAGGCTTTCGCTGCCGGTCCGGGGTTCAACTATCCCCCGAATCTGCCGGGATATACCGGACAGCCCCTGACGGCTTTCATGCTGAAAAGATCGGCCGTCCGCATGGCGCAATATGCGTCGCCGGACAATAAGAACGGCTTCGATCCCGACTTCGCCGCCGTGGCGCTGTGGGTGCTCCCGAAGAAGGACCCGCTGGCACAGCGGATCGCGGCTCAGGGAATCCAGCCGGCCAGACCGACCGGTCACATGACGCTGAATTCCGCTTCCGTCGCGCTGCACCGGCGCGGCGACTGGCTGGTTTCCATTGCCGGACAGAATAAATTCCGGCGCCCTTATGAAGGCAACCCCGCCTATATCGCCGCCGCCTTCAACCATTACACACGCAACGGCTCGATCTATGTGGTCTCATCCGGCAATCCTTCTTCTCCGTGGGACAGCGGTTTCAGTCTGGAGGGTTGGGACTCCCGTCTTCAGCCGGGCGCGACCTCGTATCTCGGGGAAACGGAGAAGCAGTTATACTGCCGTCACGGTTCCTCTTACAGTGCCTTTGGCGGCGGCACCAATCTCGATGGAAACGGCATCTGGGGAATGGAACTGATCCGTCGGAATGTGAAAATCGCCGACAATATTCGTTTCCACAAATCGGCCTTCTGTTTCGACAACCGGATCACGGTCATCACCACGGACATCGGTCGCGGCGACACCGCAACGGCGGAAGAACGGAAACTTCCGTTTGTCACAACCCTGTGGCAGAACGCCATCGGCTCGGGCGGCGAAACGGAAATCACCGGCAAGGGAGCCGGACGGTTTGGAGCCAATCCGCCTAAAAAACCGGCTCCGATTGCCCCGGCACAGGAACCTTGCTGGATCGACGGACGGGAGATTGCCGCATTCCCGTTCCATGCCACGCTTTCCTGCACTCAGCCGCATTGGCTGATCGACAACAAACGCACCGGGTTTTATATTCCGGCGGGCAATCCCTCTGTCGAGTTGACGCGCCGGGTGCAGAAGTGGACCTTCTTCGGCAACCCATATTTCCTCAAGCAGGGTGCGCCGCCGAAGAGTAAAAACATCAAGGATTATCAGGAGACCGAGGGGAATTTCTCCACCGCGTGGTTTGCCCACGGCGCGAAGCCGGAGGTTCAGGAGTGCGTCTATACCCTGATTCCCGACGCTATGCCGGAAATGATGAAGAACTTTTTCTCCGTCATGGCATCGGAAAAAACAGCACCATATATTATCCGTCAGAAGGATGCCCGGGCCCATGTGCTCTGGGATCGCGGGAACAGCACCACAGGCTATCTGATCTTCGATCCCGGATGGACTCCGTTTCCGGGTTCTTCCCTGCTCAAGGTCAACCGCATTTGCGCGGTGATGATCCGGGAAAACGGAAAGGATGGTCTTCAGGTAAGCGGTGCTTCCACGGACATGGATGAATATCCCTCCTTCGGAGGCGGTCCCATCCGTCTTTCCGGCAACATAGAGCTGACGTTGCGTGGAAAGTGGAAAATCGCCGGGCTAGGCAAGGAAGCGCCCAGGGACAGCCGTGCGCTTCTCTCGGGAGAGAATACGATTCTGGTCATTCCCTATCATACGTTCATGCCGGCTGAATTGAAGTTGGAAAAACTTTGACCTTTCGATAAGGTGGCAACCGAATATCGGTGGCGCTTGCCTTGATGATCGGGAAGAGCGCCTCAGCCTTCTTCTGGATGGCTTCGGCCCGGTTGGTGGCCTTATATAATTCTGCCAAGAGATTGCAGCCTTGTATTCAGCCACATCAGGCATTTCGACGACGCCCGATCCTTTCGGTCGACCGGAATCGCGGTCCATCACAATAGATGCTTTCTCCACTTTTTCATACGCGGTAAAGCACCATTGCGTTTTGAGTCTGCCATCGATTACGGCATGTTGCCTGCGTTGGTCCCATCTACCAGAACCGTTTTTGTTGTTAGTTCGTCCAAAAAATTCTTGTTTCTTGACAAACCGGGGGAATTCATGTATTTTAAAATATGTTGATTACAGGAGTGCCGATACGATGAAATTGACCGAAATCTGGCCGGATGCCATCATCCTGCGAGCGAACTACAAAGCTTTTCAATCCGGTAAAATTCTGCATCACCCGCAGGTCCAGAGCCGTTACTTCGTCTGGTGCAAAAGTGGTTCAGGCCATATCGTCGTTAACGGCACAAAATTTCCGCTCAATGCAGGGAATTATTTTTTCCTTCCATGGAACCATCAGATCACTTATCATGCTTCTATCGACAATCCTTTTGCCATCAATTGCATTCATGTGATCCCCCAATATCCCCGCGATCACCGTGTGGCGTTTCTGGTCTATCACTCCAACGAGGGGCAAAAAGAAGAATATTCCGTGCGCAAAAATTTGCCGCTGCCCGGTTATGACAGCATCATTTCAGGCAGGCTCACCCGAGGCAACCCGCTGATCCTTTTAAGTGAATTCATCATTGCACGTTACATGCAAGTTCCGAAAGAGGAAGAGGAAATGCGTTCTCTTGCACGGCTTTTCATCTATGAAATGATCGTCCAGTGCTCCAGCAATGCGCAAAAATTGAATTTGCGGCGCGCAGAAGAATTGCCGCTGCCTTTGAAAAACATGGTTGATGCCATCGAAGCCATGCTCGAGGAAACGATTCCCACCTCATGCCTCCCTTTCTACAGTAATAAGTCCATGCCGACTGTCAACCGCCTCTTTAAGAAACATCTCCAGATGACTCCGCGCAATTATATCAATCAGCGGAAAATCTATCACGCCGCTTACCTCCTCCTCAACAGCGAATACAACATCGCTGAAATTGCCGAACGACTCTGCTTCAAAGATAAATTCTACCTTTCCCGTCTTTTTAAGAAATTCATGAATACCACCCCCACCAACTACCGCAGGAACGGGGTGGAAAACGACTCTAAAACTCATGAATAATTGAGAATTTCAAGTTTGTAACGAGTCCAGGCGTATCCGGAATCTGCCGGATTCATGTTCAGTAAACCGTTTCGTTTTACCTGCCGTTTTCTGTCATTTTTTACCTTTGCCCCCTTGTTTTTTCATGAATCCAGATGATCATGCAATGCAAAAAATGATTTTCTAATCCATTGTATTTCGAACACCAAAAGAGTATAATTATGGCTGGTTCGGGATTGACCGCGGAAGAAATGAAACCGAATCCGTAAAAAAATGTGAGCGTTTTTAATGGAATAACGTAACAAGGGAGGCACTATGAGGCAAAGGACGAAATTTCTTTTCCCGGAAAAACAATTTTTCAGGGGGGTACGAGAATTTGTGGGTAAATCATGGAAGATACATCAGAACCTGGCATAAATACGGCTTTTGCTGGTTCAGAAGGGAAAAATGGTTTTTCATCTAACCCATTGATTTTGGAAGACGCAATTATCCGTCATATTGCATAAAGATGATGGTTCTTTCCGGTCACTTTCATCTAATGCCAAAACATCCACGCTCAAAATGAGCATAGAAGGCCCCACAAATTTGGGTAAAAAGGTAAAAGAATGAGTTACATCATGCACCGTCACCTTTCAAATTCTTCCGTATCCTATGGGATGACTGTGAAAAAAGTTTAAGGAGGTTCAAAAAGAATGATGAAGCAAGAACAACAAAAGACTAGGTCCGAAAAATGTCGAATTTTTTCGGAGGTAACAAATTTCTTGAATTTATGACGTATTGCTGGTCTATGACGTCGATTTTATCGGCATGGAAACGGTCAGGGCGATTGACGAATTCCGTAAAAACGGCGGAAAAGTTTTTGTCCTCCGTTCTCTTCCGAAGCTGTTGGGAACCATTGACAACCCGCAGTATCCCTGGGACTCCGCGACACTCACCGTGGAGAATGAAGCTTTTTTCAACGCCTTGCCGGAAATTGTCAAATTGACCGGAGAACATGCATCCGATATCTTTGTCCACTGCCGGAAACTAGCCGACGGAACGGTAAGGAAGTTCCTTTTCAACCGTTCTTCCGGAACACGGTTCAAGGGATCGGTCGACGGAGAGGATTGCGAGCTTGCACCCGGAGACGGAATTTTTGCCGGAGAATTCGTTCCGACAACAAAAATGGTCGTGACGGACAATGTGCCGCTTCCGCTGGAGGCATTGATTTTTCCGGAAAACCATCTGTTGCTGGCGATGTGGCGGAAGGCAGGACAGGAAGGGGGCGGCCTCTTGAACCTTCTTGAGCGGAACTTCCCCGTATTTGAAAAAGCCGGAGATAGTTTTGAAACCGAATTTCTATGGGAAGGCGACGCGGCGGAGTCTCTTGAACTGATCTGGAGCGAGACGGCTTTTCACGATATTTTTGAGATCAGGTTCAATGGCAAGGTGATTGATTCGCCTCGCCGAAAGAAATTACGCGACTGCAAAGATTGGGCCGTAGACATTTTACCGTTGCTTCGTGAGGGAGCGTATCCAACACGCAACATTCTGACGGTGACTGCATTACGGGATGGGGTAACTCTGCCGGACGCCCCTTTGCTGGCAGGAAGATTTCAAGCGGCATTTCCGCATTGCGGTATAGCGCAGGCACATCTAAGCCGATCGGATGGGCGCATCGACTGTCCGCGATACGGATCGTGGGGAGATTTCGGGTATGGAACATTCTCGGGGATCGCGCATTACTGTTTTGAATTTGAAGTCGAGCGAACCCGTGAATCCGAAATCGAGTGGAACGGTCTGTTTGATTCGGCGGAAATTGTGTTGGACAACCAGATCCTCGGATGTATCTGGCAGGAGGATGGAACATTTTCCCTGGGCATGATCGCCGCCGGAAAACACTCCCTTGAGTTGCGGGTTGCGAATTCTCCGGCCAATCGCGACCGGGCGGGCCATCTTCGCAGCGGAATTCTCGGCGGAGTCCGACTGCTTGCGGAAACCATTCAACGGAGCTTGTCATGAACGTCTCTTCTCGAAAACAACTGGTGCGGCAACACCATCCGCTTTGAGGTTTCCGAATGAATCGGGAATCGCCGAATGGTTGAGCTGACGCGTATGCGCTCCGCCGGGGGTTTTGACTTCCGTTACTTTTCGGAAACGGTCCATGTTTGAGGGGAGGGCGGAATATAACCGTGGGTTGTGCCCTGATACCAGACGATTTTTTTCGGAGTCTTGAGATTGTTGTAGAAAATCGCAAGGCCCGAAGGCGGACAGGTATAGTCACCCAGTCCTGCCCGTGCGATGGTCACCGGACAGAAACGCGGGATGCGTTTCGCATGATTGGCCGCGTCGTAATAATCGAGTGCCGGAACATAGGCCGGTCTCCAGCCGTTGAGACGTTTGTTTCTGGCGACGCCGGCAAGGTCGCAGCACCAGATGATTCCCAGATCGCATGTGGTGACGCCGGGAACAAGCGACGCGGCCCAGGTCGCCTGAAGTGCGCCCTGACTTTCCCCCGCGGCGCGGAGCTGTTTTCCGTCCCATTGCGGGAGGGATTTCACGAATTCAAGCGCCCGCATGACGCGGAGCGACATACCGTTGAAATACGCGGTTTCCGGATTGGAATTCTGCACAGGATCGAAGGCGTAAATCTGACCGTTGGACTTGATTCCCTCCCAGAATTTCCGGAAGAACGCGGTGTCATGTCCGAGCTCGTATCCGTGCGCGTTGATATGAAAAACGATTTCCGATTCGTTGTCGCCCACGCATGTCCGGAGCTGATATCCGCCATACCCTTCAAAATGCACGGAAGCGGGAAGTGACTTCACCGCGGCGCCGGCCGGAATGGAAAGATATCCCGTCACCGGACGCGGTCCGGCGCAGGTCACGCTGACGGCGTAGACTTCGACCTTCGGATTCTTGTTCGGAACTTTCGTCATGGTCGCCTTCATCGGGACCGCTGCAAGACGCTCTTTCTGTTTTGTCCAGAAGGCATCGAAGTCGGTCGGTTCGGGAGAGCCGGAAAGTTTTTCCGGCATGACTCCGGCTCCGCCGTCGAAGAAGTATTCCGTTTTCCGGCCGCTTCTGACGGTATAAACCTTTTTGCCGTCCTTGTCCGTGAACGATGCCAGAATGCGGACGAATCCGGGACGGTCGATCGATGCCTTTATCAGGATCGGTTTGCCGGGAACGACCTTTTCGGAACCGCTCATCGTTTTACCGTCGTCG
Organism: uncultured Victivallales bacterium; assembly: GCA_964462755.1. Lineage (GTDB taxonomy): Bacteria > Verrucomicrobiota > Lentisphaeria > Victivallales > UBA1829 > SIG94. The sequence goes on from CAYWZD010000034.1 coordinate 9,186, forward strand.
CCCATTCTCGTCCAGTGCAGGGTCATGCCATCCGCATGAGCGCATTTCATGGCGAAGGTCATGGTTTCGCCCGGGGCGTAAAAGGCTTTCTCCGTAGTCCCGGTCATGGACGGTTCCGGCGTTTTGGACGGTTCCCCGGCGAAGGCGGCTTCCGCCAGCACGATTGCAAAGGCTGCTGAGATGACTGCGTTTCTTCTTGGATTGTGTTTCTGCATATCGACTGTTCCCTTCAAAGTCAGTGAATGATTTCCGCAATAACGAGACCTTTTTCAGGCACTTTCAAGGTGATTTTTCCCGAAACGATTTTTGATTTAACTCCTTTTTCGATCCGGTTTCCCTTGCTGTCGTAAGTAAAAAGTTCGACCTCGGAACCGGCGGCTTCAGGCCATTCGAAAGTTCCCGGATTTTCGGTGATCAGGCGTTCGCGTCCGACCACGAATCCGGGACCGATTTCGACCACGGTGACCGGATAGAGTTTGCAGACGAAGTTATCGCTGCCATCCAATACGAGATCCGTCTGCTGCAAGGGCGAATAGATACATCCGAACTTGAGGGCTTCCCGGACGGCGGAGAAGACGCCTTCGCGGGTGTTCTGGACGCCGTAATTGCCGAGCACAAGCGGAACCTGGTTCAGATGCGCCGCCGACATGTTGACTTGCGCGGTGCCTTCCGTAAACCGCATGGCGGGCGACATATTCATCTCTCTGGATATGGCCGTTCCGTTTCCGAGAAAGAGCTTGCCGTGTTTCAGCAGGAGCATTTGCAGCGCCGTCTGGAACGGACGGCTGGCATAAGCGTTATCGCTTTTGAGCGAGGTCACATTTCCTTTCGGATCGATATCCGCGGAAAAACCGTCCCATTCCGTGTAGTCGTACCGGCAGTAATCCCGCTGTATTGCGCAAAAGCTGAATTCGTCGAAATAGACGCCGTCGCTTCCGCTGGCGAGGGAGAAATCCACATCGCCGAACAGCCGGTTCCACCAGGTGTTTCCCCCTGCGGGAAGACAGTAGACCACCGCCCACCCTTTCTTTTCGTTTCCTTTCAGAAAGATGTGGTCGTATCCCGCGTGGTGGTATGGTTTTCCGTCGCGGACGCGTATCACGGAATCGTTCAGTGAGGAACGGTCCAGTTCGGGCAGATAGACCGCCGTCATGGCCGGATGATGAAGCGACATGATTTTCGCGTCCGGAAGGGCTTTTCTATACAATGCGAGTTTTGCGGCAAAATTCTTCTTTTTCTGCTCCTGGAGATTCGCGATGCGCTCTTCGGCTGTTTTCAGACGGCTGTCCGCCTGGCTGAGATCGCTGCTGAGAAAGTTCGTCCAGGGGCCGAGCATCACGCTGATTTTACCGAGAGGTCCGAGCGTCTTCCGGATTCTCTGTTCATTGGAGAGCCCCGGCACGGCGGGAATGACGGGGTCCCAGAAGAACGGACGTTCCACTCCGTATTTTCCGATTTCCCAGCGTTTCCGCAGAGCGTTGATAAATCCCCAGTAACCGTTTTTACTCACGCCGGAAACGGTGTAATGGAAGGTCCTTGAGGTTTTTGGCGCCAATGCCAGCGTATTCGAATAGAGCTCCGCCATCCCGTTTCCGGAAGTCGCTCCGGCGATCAGACGCAGAATATCATCTTCCAGCACGATTCCATATCCACTTTTGCCGTCTTTCTGCGATTCAAGGAAAACGGTGGGGTTGTCACCGATCGTTTGGAATTCGGCCATGTCGGGGGTGCCGCGGAGCCACACGCGCGCTTTCTCGCCGGAAAGTCCGATGCGGTGGCGGAACGGCACGGATGCAATGGTATTTCCTGTATTGGTCCACTTTTCATACCAGTCGAGACGGTTCCCGGAAATCTTGAGCGTCCGTTCCAGCTGTATTCCAGGCCACCGGACCGTAATGAGGTAGGAATGATCGTCCGGATGTTTGAGATTCAACGGGAGTGACGGCGCTTTTTCCTCCGCTTTGAGAACGGATACGGATTCGGGAACCGCCGCGAGCCCCGTTTCAACCACCAGCGGAGGACAGTGTCCGGCCGTGAATGCGAATCCGCCATTCAGGAACACATCCAGACGTGTCCCATTCACTTCCGCAAAGTGTTTTGACGGCGGGCATTGAAGGAGTTTCACCGTTTCGCGCGGCATCTGGCTGAGGTTGAGATAACCGACCGCGACATCCGAAACCAGCAGCGGGACAGACGCTCCGGGAGAACTGTGCCGTATGTTTTGGAACGTGACGGTGTTGACGTCGACGGAACGCGCCGCATCGGAAATGTCGAACAGGAAGGACGTCCCGGAACCGTCGGAAGTCAGCTTGTCCCCTGACGCGGGATCGGGCGCGAAGAGCAGCATGATGTTGGAGCCGTTGAATACGGGAAAATGATGTCCCTTGAATGCCGGATTCTTCAGTTCGAAAAACTTTTTACGGAACGGAAGACGTTCGCGGCCCGCGGAGGTATTCATTCCGAGCGGGGTGTCGTTGAAAGTGATCCGGACTCCATAGTTGCATCCGTCCGCAACGGGAGAACCGGAAACCATTTTGCAGCGCAGCACGGGAATCATGCCGGGTTTTTCAGGAAGCTGCGGCAACTGAATGGTCTTTTCCTCGCCGGTCTTTTCAATTTTGAAGTCCGGAATCCTGGTTTCGCCCGAGAGTTCCGGCAGGGACGGATCGGCGCCGGCGGAAAGTGATATGGAGAGCATTGTTGCAGCGGCAGTGGTTTTCAGAAGATTCATGGTTTATTTCTCCGCGGTGAAGAATTGAAGGCCTGCCGCCACATTTGCACCCATTTCACTGACTTTTGCCTGGACGGCTCCTTTTGTCAAGGTTGTCGTATGCCCGTCAAGATACAGGAAATTGATTTTGCCGACATGGGCCGGGTAGAGACTGTGGCCGCCTCCGCTTATCGGATAGAGCGCCGGAGTGAAGTAGATTCCGAATGACTGGCCGACGCTGCCGGGATACAGAGATGTGTCAAGTCCCGTGGTGTCGCCGGCATAGACGCAATTTGCGGCGTTGCGTATCCTTCCCATGATCCTGTCGCTGTACTCAAAAGAAAGCTTGAGGGAGGTATCAATGGAGTTGATGCCGATACTTGTGCCATAGGTGATATTCTGGAGATTGGTTCCCGTCCTGTCGTTGACCTTGTATTTCTTCATCGTTTCGATATATTTTTTCGCAGGAGCCCCCGGACAGCACCAGGGCAGGGCGCTTCCGGTATATTCCATCAGGCGGGGTGACCAGCGATCCGCGTTTGCCGTATTGGATGCGGACTGGCAAAATCCGGGAATTCTGCCGTTGGAATCCTGGACATATTGTGCGAGCGCGAGCCCGATCTGCTTGCCGTTGGCGATGCAGCTGATCATTTTCGCACGCTCTCTGGCGGCATTCAGCGCGGGCAGCAGCATCCCCGCCAGAATGGCAATAATCGCAATCACGACGAGGAGTTCTATAAGTGTGAAAAATGAATCGGCACGACGTTTGTAACGGTTATTCATTGCTTACCTCCTTCTTGAATTTTTCTATGATATGAAGCAATTCCATGCCATGTTTGCAGTCGGGTTCAAGATAAGCTCCTTCCGTCCATTCGTTCCATGCGTTGATGAACAAGACCGGGGACTTGAGTTCGGCAAGGGAACTCAGGAGTTTTGCGAAACCGGCGGGATCGGGTTCCATGACGGGAAGATAGGGATAGCCCTCCGGGCTGTAAACCTCGCTCTGAACGGTGCGCGGACTCGAATCCCAGCCTGTCGTGGCAACTGGAAAATAGGGGCCGGGAAGCGTGGACGCCGCCTTGCGGGCGAGTTTCAGATACTCCCGCGAGGCGTCTTCGTAGCTGACGCGCGGGAAGGTGTCCCATACTGGATTTGCAAAAATACAGTTGTAGCTGGTATAGCTCGAAAATCCGACCTTCTCCACCCAGTCGGTCTGGAGATACGGGAATCCCTGCATGCTTTCCAGATTGTCATACCATATTGCGTTGATGTGAATGCCCGGCAGACCGGCTTTTCCGGCGCGCTCCCGGAAATCGGCGAGCACATCCGCTGCCGCGGAAAGACCGCCCATCTGACTGATGAAACGGTTCGTCGCGTAGATGGAGAAATAAGGCAGTCCGCCGACCTTCCAGTAATTGGGATGCGTCATATAGTTTTCGATGATGTAGTCCCATACGAACCCGACCGATTTCCGGGTCGCGGTCCACGGATAAAGCAATGGTGCCTTGAAGACATCCCGTCCGACCGGATGGCGGTCATACCAGTCGTGGTTTGCCCACATCAACGCGAATTTGAGACGGTCACGATTGGACGCCGTAAGAAATCCCTCGTCCAGCGCACGCTGAAGATATGGACCGTCATACCAGTACCAGTCGAACACAAATGCATCGATCCCGTGTTCCGCCGCCGTGTCGATTTTCCGGCTCATGACATTGGTATCCGCCTCGTCCTCATACCCCCACAGAGGCACTTTCGGCTGGTCGTGTCCTTTGAAACGCGGGCGGGCGCACTTCATCAGCTCCCATTCGTTCCAGCCTTTTCCGTGCCGTGCCTCATTCCGTTCATCGGCATGATAATTTGGAAAGTAGTAAACCGCGATTTCCATTGACTGACCCCTGATCTTTATTCCTGTTTTTCCGTGCCGGAATTTTCGAATCCGTTCTGCCGGGCATTCCTTGATTTTCTTTTGCAATAATTATAATCCTGGAAATCCTTTTCTGCCATGAGCCGATTGCAAAAAAATAGCATGATTCTGCAAAATCCATACAAAGAATTTTTGTATTTTCTGTTTGGGTGGATTATATTCAAGGGCATGAAAACGATTCTTCTGAGCAGTTTGAATTGTCCCTGCGAATTACCGATTTGCATCCGAGATACCTATCAGGATGAATCGGCGGAGCCGCATACGCACGACTATATCGAAATTGCCATGGTCCGCAAAGGACGCGGACTGAATCGGAATCATTTCCCGGACGGACGGATTATTTCGAATTCAATCATCAAGGGCGACGTTTTTACCATTCTTCCAGGCGAGGTGCATTCATACACGCAATGCTATGGATACCGGGTTTATAACCTCTGCGTCGCAAGTTCTTTTCTGGAAAGTTCTTATGAAGAACTGAAAAAACTTGAATATTTTGAGGCGTTTTTTGGTTCCCGTCAGGCGTCTCAGATCAACCAGCTCCACTTGTCGCCCGCAGGGTTCGGCGCGGCGGAAGGCAAATTGCGCGGGTTGTCCATGGCTTTGCAGTCCGGACGTGCCAGCCGCGATCTGGCGGTAAAAATCGCTTTGCTGGATTATCTTATGACTGTCTTCGATGGTGATTTCAAAGATTGGGCGCGGAGGGGGAGCGAGATCAACGAGCGTCTTTTTCAGTCGATTGCCCGTCTGGAGGCGCACCCGGAAAAAAAATTTGAGCTTGCTGAGATTGCCCATGATGCCGGAATGAGCATTTCCGGCTACTCCCATAAATTCAAACAGGCAATTGGAGTGCCTCCGGGCGATTATTGTCTATTCCTGCGGTTGGATACCGTGAAACGCATGTTGGAGGAGTGTGACAGGTCCTTGGAGGAGATCGCCTTTTCGTGCGGTTTCTGCGACAGCAACTACATGATAAGGCTGTTCAAGAAGCGTTTCGGCATGCCTCCGGGCCATTATCGTGCACAATACCGTCTGGATAAACTCACTCTTCCGAAGATTCGTCCTGGCGCAACCTTCAGCAGAGACATGTAAAAATGTGACTTGCACAGACATGGCATAAGCTTTGCGCGGGGGAATTCGCACTTGCCGGCGAGGATGCATGGAGGGAGCATTGTGGGGGCATGATGAAACCCTGGTTGCTTTTGAACAAGATTCCAAGGGACATATTAACACCTCCCATTTGGCTGATGCACGATCATGCAGAATGTAATCAATCCTTTTTTTTCATAATACCTCATGACAAATGATAAAAAACTGATATTATATAACAAATATAACAAGAATGTGTGTTTGTATAACAAGGAAAATGAAATGGTATGGATTCCGCTCCGTCAAAAACAGCATTGGGGATTGACTCTCTGACCCGCGAAATCCGGGCAGGAAAGTTCAAATCCGGTGAAAAACTCCCCTCAATGCGAAAATTGGGAGAACGTTTCAATGTTAGCACAATGGTGTTGCATCAAGCAGCGAACCATCTGGAAAAACAAGGATTGATCCATCGGCGGGAGCGCGCCGGCCTTTTCATTCCGGATACGATGAAGCGGAGGGAACTGTGTGGATTCATCACAACGGTGCGAGTGGGCAGGATGGACGGATATTTCGAATCGTTCATGGCGGCAGACAACGCAGCTGAATGTGTTCCCATGACCGTTTCTGGCAACCTTGATGCCGTGGGATGGATGCTTGAGAAATCACCGGTCCGGGTCTTTGCCGACCTGGAGGGAAAACTGGTCGATTTTTCAAAACTGCGGCAGTTGTTGAGCGGGCGCCGGACTGTGTTCTGCCACCGTTTTGAATGGGGCGACCAGCAACCGGAGAACGCGGTATTGACGACTGGACTTCGCTGACGGAACAGACGCTGCGTTATTTTCTCGAACGCGGCCATCGCAAAATCGTTTTCCTCAGTCACAATGATGAACTGCTTCCATTCAAGCGGCGGGAACTGGAGGAAGCTGCCCGCCGGATAGGAATCCGTTTTGAAAGCCCTGAATTCCAATGGTGCGGCAGGTTCGATTTTGAGCATAATCCGCAACGTCTGATGCGGATTTTCAAGCCGGAAGCTCCGACCGCAATTTTCAGCCGGAGCGACAGTATCATGTTTGAATTCTCGTCGAAGATTACTGTATATTTTCCGGAAACTGCGGCAATTGAACGGATCGGCGCCTACGACACGTTATGGTCTCAACAGGCGGACAATGCCTTCTCCAGTTGGCACTGGAATTGGAAAGATTTTTGGACACGGGTTTTCGCGCACCACGAAACCGGTGTCACCTATTTTACACCGGAGTTGATCCGAAGAAACAATGATTGAAGGAGGTTTCTGAATGAGAAAGTGTTTTACGATCATTGAATTGTTGGTTGTGATTGCGATCATCGCCATCCTTGCTGGCATGCTGTTGCCTGCGTTAAACAAAGTTCGGGACAAGGCACGCGCCATTTTCTGCACCAGCCAGTTGAAACAAATCGGAACCGCCATGAATAATATGTATGCCAATGACTTTCAAGCGTCCATGTAAGGCGGCTTGCCAGAATTTTGCACCTCAATGCAGTCTTCCAGATTCCGGCAAGCTCGCACATCGCATGGATATAAGTTTGTTTTTCGTAACTTCAGCTTATATCCGGCGCATGACTATATTATACTCGTGGAAAAAACAAAAGAGAATGATATTTTTTGCTTTTTTTATGTTAAAAGCGATTATTTGGATTCCTGACGGTAATGTTTTCTATATTCCAGGGGCGACAGCCCGGACGAGTTTTTGAACGCCCTGCTGAATGCAAACTGATCGGAATAACCACATTTTGAACTGATTTCGGCAATTGAAAATCTGGAATAAAGAAGCAGTTCGATGGCATGGCTGTGACGCAACCCGTGAATGAATGTTCCCAGCGGGACTCCATTGAAATGAATCCTGACAAGACGCCGTATATGGGATTCGGAAAGATTCAGTTCGCCCGCTACGTCCTTGATGGAAAAAGGCTTGTTGAAATTTTGCCGGATATACGAGAAAAGCTTGCTGAAAATCGGGTGTTCCTGAAGGGGACAGGCAAGGAGTCCGGAGTGCCTCTGTTCTTCGAGCTTACAGGCCAGAAACATTTCCAGGGAAACCACCGCCTCGCTGGAGGTAACTTCATTGAGATGTTGTGAACCTTCGACAATTTTCACAAGGAAGGGAATGTCTTCCGCCGTTATGGCGAAGGGGCGGTTGCGGAAGGAGGCCATCGAATCGGCGCCATTTCCGCTGTCGTCGAAAGTGATGGTCATGTGATGTCTGGAGTCGGGAGTATCTCCCTTGCCGATATAATGCAGCTGGAACGGAAAAATCAGCATTCCCATATCCGGTTTCATCCGAAACCTCAACTCATCAACCCCGAAAATACTGTCCGTTCCAATGTTGATTTTGATCTGATAGCGCTGATGGTAACAGATCTGGCTGTCATGGGTGAAAGTCGCATGCTTATTAAAAAAGACAAGCACATTGACGGGCTTGAGACGGCAGAGATTCTCCATCCCGCCGGAATAGTAACTCAGCGGCTGTTTTTCGAGATCAGCATTGAGTTCACTCATTTTTTTCAATAGTAAGCGCCCAATGAGATACATCTTTTCATGCAGTCGTATGTGTGATAAATTTCT